>DATENK010000167.1:0-7674 GCA_035275085.1 Verrucomicrobiia bacterium
CAAGCTGCACAAAACGGTAACGCAAACCCAAATCAGAACGCCGACCGCCTGGTTCTTCTCCTCGCGCAACTCGAGGGCGAAGAGTTCGATCCGGTTCTGGACCGCGCCTGCGGTGTTTGACGCAAGCCGCCGCGCGGCGGCGGTCCATCCCGAATCCTGATCTGTGTTAGTCATTAATTTATCGCCGCGCAATCAGCACGCCGATCAACACACCTAGCCCAAATGCAACCCCCAGTGATTCATACGGATGTTCACGGATGGCGCGGTCAGTCGCCTTCGCGCCCGCCACAGTGCCTTCCTGCACGCGCACTTTTGCCGTATCCAGAGCCTGTTTCAGGCGACCGGCTGCTTCTTTACCTTGCTCGAGATATTCGGTTTCCATGTCCGTTGTTCGTTGTCCTGCTTCCGCCATATGCTTCGCTTTCTGTTCGTTGTTAATGCCGTCGCACTGATACTACAAGTTTTTCGCGGCGCTTCTGAATGGGGATTTGTACCCAACCGCATGGTACCTGACAACGCATTTAGCCGCGCTCCAGCAACAGCAATTGCTCAGCAACGGGCTCAACGAGCCCACTCACTCCAAGGCCCAATAACCGGAGTGGCCGGGTGACCAGCTTATGCCGGGCGAGAAGATGGCAGCCCAGGCGATAAATCTGTTCGGAACCGGTGATCGGGTCTTCCACGCTGATCTGCCGGGTCAGCGTGGTGAAGTCGCTGTAGCGAACCTTGACCTGAACCGTGTGGGCCGCCAAGTGGCGGCATTTAAGTTTTTCCGATAGCTCGTTGGCGGAGCTTCGAAGGAAATTGCGCAAGACCTGGCGGTCGCTAGTATCCGAGTCGAACGTCTCTTCGCTGCTAATACTCTTGACCTCGTCGCTGGTGTCGACAATGCGATCGTCTTCTCCCAAAGCGAGCAACTTCAAGGTTGGACCAAATGATCCGACCAACTCACGCAAATCGCCCGCCGCGTTCTGGAGGTCCGCAAGCGTATGGATGCCGGCGCGATGCAGAGTTTCTTCGGTGACGCGGCCGACACCCGGAATTACGCGCACCGGAAGCGGAGCAAGAAAGGCAACTTTGTCGCGGTCGGGAATCAAAGTGAGGCCGTCGGGCTTTTTGAAATCGCTTGCCAGCTTTGCGAGGAACTTGTTGGAAGCGATGCCGATGCTTGCCGTGAGATGGCGCTCGGCTTGGATTTGCGCCTTGAGTTGTTTGGCGATTGGCACCGCGGCGTAAAGGTCCGGCACATCGGGCAACTCAATATAGGCCTCGTCGATCGAGACCTGTTCGATCGCGCCGTCGGTACGTGCGACGATATCCATGATATGATGAGATTCGGTGCGATAAACCTCCATGCGCGGGTAAATGAAGAGCCCGTCCGGGCATAGCCGTCCGGCGGTGGCGCTGGGCATCGCTGAGCGAACTCCGAACTTACGGGCCTCGTAACTGGCGGCGCAAACGACGCCGCGCCGACTGGGCGGAGCGCCGACAATCACCGGTTTTCCGCGCAAATCGGGGTTATCCCGCTGTTCGATGGCGGCGTAAAAGGCATCCATATCGAGATGGAAAATGGTGCGCGGCATTGCGTCTGCCCGAAGCCTACCATTGTTTTTGCAGGTGGCGCGAGCGGAGCGGTCCTGGTTGAAAAAATATTTTTAAAACGCGCCACATAGCACTTTACTCGTTTGGAATTTTGAGTGAAGATAAGGGCAGGTTGAACAGTTGGTTGACGAATTGGATAACTTGACGACGACCATGGACCTACATCATCCGATCCTACGAGAGTTCCCGGAAGACCGGGAGACCATTAAAAGACTCAAAGCAAGCGACGAGCGATTCCGGAGGATGTTCGAGGAGTATCACCAGTTGGACGACGCGATCTATCGTATCGAAGAAGAGATCGAGTTCGCGACGGACCAGGAAATGGAAGAGATGAAGAAGCGGCGTGCCTGGTTGAAGGACCAGATCTATCACGCTATTCGGCATCCTTCGATAGCGATTGCCGCTGCGATCATGCATGCGCATGTGCAGCCGCAGCGCGCGGTGGCGACTCCCTGAACTGCCGAGAATTGGGCGCGAGCCTTGAAGCTCGACCCGGACGCTGACCGGGCCCGAGGGAGATTATTTTTTCACGCTAACCGCGCGGTTTCTGTACGACCACCTCACGAATCCTTGTCAAAAAAAAAGTGATTCGGGCAACAGACGCCAAGGAGGTGGGGGTTGGGGAACCCCGCTGAAGAAACGTTCTGCCACCCGAATCAAATTTTTCTAAAGAACACCTTTTTTCCCGGCATCCTTAGTGCCAGTGCGCGCAGAATAGGATTTTGCGCAAAAATAGACAAGCATTTTTTTACTCTTAGAAACGCGCTTCCGGCACCGCGTGGCGCACCGCGGGCTCAACATCGAAGTAGTCGGCGGGTTTGAAGTTGAACATGCCGGCAACAACGCTGCTTGGGAATTGTTCGCACTTGTTGCGGTAGTCGCGGACATTGCCGTTGTAGAAGCGGCGCGCAGCCTGAATACGATCCTCAGTGTTCACCAACTCCTCCTGCAAACGCAGAAAATGCTGATCGGCCTTCAACTGCGGATAGTTTTCCACGACTGCAAATAATCGTTGCAGGCTGGCCACCAATTGCTGTTCATCCGCCTGGTTCGCCGTGCCGGCGGTGATTTGCGTGGCGCAGCGGTTGCGCAACTCCACCACACGTTCGAGAACCTCGCGTTCGTGCGCGGCGTAACCCTTTACCGTCGAGACAAGGTTGGGGATTAGGTCGTAGCGGCGCTTCAATTCCGTATCGATGTTTGCCCACGCATCGCGAATTTGATTTCGCAGGCCGACCAGACCGTTGAATTGCACCATGACGAACAGTGCGATGATGAAAATGCCGCCACCAAGGGCAATCAAGACTTCCATATCAGCTAAATAGATACTTCGGCATCAAGGCGCGCAGTTGCACGAGCCGATTAAGATTATGCTCGATTTGCGCCGCATCCAACCGGCGCGAAAACGCGATGGCTAGCACCGAGGCCTCCACTTCGATCGAAAGGTCCTGGTTCTGCAACAGATATTCCATCATACGCGCGTGACAAAAGTCGTAGGCGAACTTTTTATCTTTCGAGCGCACACAAAAAGTCCTGGAAAATTCGTTCGACTCAAAGTCAATATCGTCATACCCGAGACCCTGTGCGATTTTAGAGAGAAGCCCTTCGCGGCCGATGGTCAGTTCCGGGAACTGTCGCTCCAGCATCAGAATCAAACATGAGAAGTAGTGATCGTTTGTTTGTTGTCGTCCTTCAGAATCCCGCGAATGCGTTTCGTAATGGTAATCGAAGGCATAGACAGCGTGTTCGCGGAAATTACCCCAGAGCGTGTTGAACGCGTAACGGTTCGAACCTTGGGCGAGTCTGTTCAAGAAACCGAACCGCCCGGCCATCTGAAAATCCCGACCGGCTTCAAACATTAACCCGAGCCGCTGCGCCAGGGCAGCCAGCGATTCGCGCCGCTTCTTCGCCGCGACATTGACGGCAATCACGACCGTGACAAGCACGATAGCGAAGAACACCGCGATGAGCACCGGTTCCACAGGCGCAAAGATCAGCATGCTTCGAACCGTCGCGCCAGCGTAATTCCCGCGCGCTCCGTTCCCTTGACGCTGCGCGGGGCGATTGATACGGTGCGCGGCAATTCGGGCACTTGGCTATGGATGTTGTGTTTTGGATCACCGCCGGATGGACGGTTTTAAGCGCGGGAGCGGCATTGAGCTTCCGAAACCCGGTGCATTGCGTGCTGTGCCTGGTGCTCGCGTTTGCAGGATTGGCGGCGTTTTATCTGCAACTCGGCGCTGAATTCGTCGGCTTCGCGCAAATTCTGGTTTACATCGGCGCGGTCGCGATCCTGGTGGTATTCGCGATCCTGCTCACGCGGACCAGCGAAGTGCAGCAGGAAGAGCGGCGCTTTCCATGGGAAGGAATCCTCGTCGCTGGGCTTGTATTTGCGGCGTTGGCGGCGGCGATTCGCTTCTCCACGCTGGCCTGGGCACGGCCAGTGAGCGAGCCGCGGCCGACGGTAAAACAGATCGGCCTCGAAATGTTTCAAGGCCCTTATGTGCTGGCGGTCGAGGTAGCCGGGTTGTTGCTCACTGCGGCATTGATTGGGGCGGCGGTCATCGCGTTGCAAGACACACGTAAACGGCAACCCTGATGACGCTCCAACATTATCTGCTGCTCTCCGCGATGCTGTTTTCCATTGGATTCGCCGGCGCGGTGACCCGTCGAAATGCTGTTCTTGTCCTGATTGGCGTGGAACTGATGCTCAATGCCGGAAACCTCAACTTCATCGCGTTCGCGCGTTATGCGCGCAATCCTGAGGCACTGACGGGTGTGATTTTTGTGATTTTTTCGATCGGTATCGCTGCTGCGGAAGCGGCGGTCGGTTTGGCGCTCATCATCGCCGTGTATCGCCATTATCAGACTATCCGCCTGGACCGCATCGATTCGCTTAAAGGATGAGCTGGGTGGCGGATAAACTCTGGTTGATCGCCGCGCTGCCGCTGGCGGCTGCGGCTGTGCTTGCGATCACACGGCGCGGCCATCGACAGCTTGCCGTCACGTTGAGTATTGGCACCATGGCGCTTGCGTTTGTGCTCTCCCTGTTCGCCTTCGCTGCGACTCTCGGCGCTCATGGGGACCGAATCACCCGAAATTTGGATTGGATCAACCTTGGCGCGACGACGGTAAAACTTGGCTGGGTGCTCGATCCGCTTTCGGCCGTGATGCTGGTAATGGTTACCTTCGTCGGCGCCCTGATATTTATTTACAGCGCAGGTTACATGTCGCACGACCAAAACTTCACGCGATTCTTTTGTTTCCTTTCGCTTTTTGCGGCGGCGATGCTGGGTCTGGTGATGAGCAACAGCCTCCTGGGCATGTTCATGTGCTGGGAAGTGGTTGGCCTTGCGTCTTACTTGCTGATCGGCTTCTGGTTTCACAAACCCAGCGCGGCGGCGGCAGCAAAGAAAGCGTTTATTGTCACGCGCATTGGCGACCTCGGATTCTTCATTGGAATGGTCTGGCTGTACGCTGAAACCGGATCCCTGCTGTTCTATGACGGCGGCAATGGCTGCCTCGAAGCATCAGCTTTGTCTAAGTTGGTGGCTCAATCGACCTTCGGCGGTATGGCGCTTTCGACGGCGATTTCGCTGCTGATTTTTTGCGGCGCCATCGGCAAGTCCGGCCAGGTGCCACTGCACGTCTGGCTTCCGGACGCCATGGAAGGTCCCACGCCGGTGAGCGCTTTGATCCATGCCGCGACGATGGTCGCTGCTGGTGTCTTCCTGGTGGCGCGCACGTATCCGCTGATGGATGCGGATCCCACGAACGTTGCAGGTTACTCGACAGCGCTGACCATCGTCACGTGGGTCGGCGCAATCACAGCGGTCTTTGCGGCATTGGTGGCAATCGCGCAAGACGACATTAAAAGGATCCTTGCATACTCAACGGTATCGCAACTGGGTTACATGATGGTTGGCATCGGCGTGGGCGGATATGCGGTGGGGATGTTTCACTTGATCACGCATGCGTTCTTCAAGGCGCTGCTGTTTCTTGGCGCCGGGTCGGTAATCCACGGCATGCATGAACATCAGGACATCCGCGAGATGGGCGGTTTGCGGAGATACATGCCGCTGACCTTTGCCACGTACGCGATTGGCATGATGGCGCTCGCCGGTGTGCCGCTTTTGTTCTCGGGTTTTTGGAGCAAAGACGAGATTCTGTTCAGCGCATCGATCTGGAAAGTTTCGCGCGAGCCTTTTTATCTCGCACTATTCGGCGCGTTGTGCACGGCGTTCTACATGACGCGCCAGGTCGTTTACGTATTTTTCGGAAACCCGCGTTTGCCTTCGCAAAAAGAGGCGCATGAAAGCCCAAAGGTGATGGTCCTGCCGCTGATCGTTCTCGCGGCATTCACCATTCTGCTTAGTCTCGTCGGCACGCCATTCTGGCCATTCTTTCATGAATATCTTACAGGCCACCGCGGCGAAATGGGCAGCGGCGTGATCACGGTCATGTTGATCTCGACCGTCGTTGTCACGTTAGGCCTTGGTTTGGGCTGGTGGATTTACGCGCGGCGGCCGCTCACAAGCACCGACCCGCTCGAATCTGACATTTACTACGTGCTCAAAAATAAATTTTTTGTGGACGAACTTTACGATCTGAGCGTTGTGCGATTCAACGGGTGGTCCGCTCGCGGGCTGCGCTGGTTGGATGATTTTGTATGGCAAGGCGCGGTCATGGCCGTTTCTTACATCGTGCTCGGACTGGCGTGGATCAATCGTTTGATCGATGAGTTCGTCGTTAACCTCGGCTTCGATACGGGCTGCGGCGGTTTGCGCCTTGGGGCGCGCGCGCTCGCATTCTGGCAGAACGGTCAGGTGCAACGTTATCTGCGCTTTATTGGTTTTGCCGCGGCTGGTTTGGTGGCGGTTCTGCTTTGGGGGTGGCGCAAATGATCACGGCGCTCACGTTGCTTCCGCTGGCCGGCGCACTGCTGGTAGCGTGCATCCCGAGAGCACGCATTACCGCGGGCCGAATCATAGCCTTCGCGGTCGCACTTGCGACGCTGGCGATGGCGCTCACGCTTTGGGGACGGTTTAATTCAGCCTCTCCCGATCTTCAGTTTGTCGAACGCCACGCCTGGGTTCCGAACGTGGGCGCGCAATATTTCGTCGGCATGGACGGCTTGAGCCTGCTCATGGTGCTGCTGACGTGCGTAATTATTCCTTTTGCGCTGGTCGCCGCCTGCAAGTTCGAGCGCGTCAGCAACACATACATTGCGTTGATGCTCAGTTTGCAAAGCGGATTGATCGGGACTTTCACGGCATTGAACTTCTTTCATTGGTTCATTTTCTGGGAACTCAGCCTCGTACCCGCGTACTTCCTGATAAAACTGTGGGGCGGACCGATGCGGTCGAGTGCCGCAAACCAGTTCTTTATTTATACTTTGGTCGGAAGTGTTACGTTGCTGCTGTCATTCTTGTCGCTTTACTGGCTGATCGGCACATTCGATTTCATCGAACTGGCGAAAGAATGCCGCACCGGAGAATGGATTGAAAAGATCCGCCCTCAACCGTGGTGGCCATCGCTGCCGGTAGAAACTTTCGCGGGCATGATTTTCGCGGGCGCACTGCTCGGCTTCGCGATCAAGGTGCCACTGTTTCCGTTTCATACCTGGTTGCCGGCTACCTACAGCGAAGCGCCTTCAACTACAGCCATGGTGCTGACCGGCGTCCTTTCGAAAATGGGCGTTTACGGTTTTCTGCGAATCCTCATGCCCATTTTCCCCGAGCAAATGCGCGCGATGCTCACGCCCCTGCTATGGCTTACCGTGGCGACCATCGTGTTTTCGGCCTTCGCAGCTTTTGCCCAACGTGACCTCAAGCGCATGCTTGGATACTCGTCTATCAACCACTTGGGATATTGCCTCCTGGGAATCTTCGCTGCGGCTAAACATTCCGGCCTCACTTTGGAAAAAACGGCCGCTCTCAATGGCGTGCTGCTGCAGGTATTCAACCATGGCATCACGGCCTCGGCCCTATTCTGTTTCGTAGCGGTGCTGGAACATCGCACCGGCCTCAAGTACGTCGACTCCTTCGGCGGGTTGCGCCAGACCGCGCCGAT
>DATENK010000168.1:0-3414 GCA_035275085.1 Verrucomicrobiia bacterium
CGAGCTCATCATCTTTTCCCCAGACCCAACCCCAACCTTTGCCCTTTTCCCATTTGTTAAGCGAAGCGGCATCCACAGCAAAACTGGTGAACACAACAATTCCGGTTAAGATCGTAAGTGCCTTCATCCATCCATACCGCCTTGACGCTTCTAAGCTGTCAACCTCTTTGTCATTGCCCGACGTGGAAGCACGCCATTTCGACGGCGTTCCTTAAAAGCAATTTACCATTTTCAAGCGCGGGATGATTCCATGTTTTGCCTTCAATGGCGTGAATCCGGAGGAGTTCCTGGCGCGATTCCGGTCTCGCTTTGACCAGGGCAACGTCGCCATCGCCAGAAAGGATGATGAGCAACCCGTTCGCCAGCAACAATTGACCGTATCCATAGCGGCCGTCTTTCCATCTGCGTTCGCCAGTTTGGGCGTCCAGGCAGACGAGAATGTCTTCGTCCAGACCGTAGATGTGGTTTTGCCAAAGAACAGAACTCGTGAATTTGTTCTTGAGGTTCTTGTTGCGCCAGACTTCGCGCGCGCCAGTAGCCGCAATCTCGACCACCGCGCAGCCGGTCCCATAGCCGGCGGAAAGAAAGAACCGATTGCTGTTCAGGATCAGCGGTTGCGCAATGTTGCGGTTCCCCTGCAGCACCACCCACGGAAATTCCCAAAGCAACTTTCCGTGCTCGATCGATAAGCCCATCGCGCGAGTCTTGCCGACCACGAGCAATTGCGGTTGACCGTTCAACGTGACACGCATGGGCGAGCTGTACGCCGGCTTCTCGCCGGTGAATTTCCAAAGCTGCTGACCCTTGCCTTTTTCGTACGCGATCACGTCTTCGGCGACCACAATCAGCTTGTCGTCGACAATCAACGGCGAAGCGGAGGCGCCATAGGTGAGATTGACTTCATGCGGCTTGCGCCAGAGGAGCTTGCCGTTTTCTGCGGTCAGACAACGCAATTCGCCGAGCGCCCCAAGGAAATACACACGACCCTCATCGTACGCGGGCGTAGCGCGCGGACCGTCGCCCCCAAGCGCTTCTACGAACTCCGCCGGCCAGGAGTGCGCCCAAAGTTCCCGGCCGGTTTCGATGTCGTACGCCGCGGCGACTTCGTTCTGGCGCCGTTGCTCGATCGTAAATGCCCGTCCTTCGCCGCACGCAAACGATGCATAACCGCCGCCGGCGGGCTGCCTCCAGAGGAGCCGCGGTTGGGGTGCGATTGGCGTCTGGGTGTAATTTCCGTCACGGTTCGGGCCACGGAAACCGGTCCAATATGAGTTAGTCGTTCGCGCTTCCGGCGCCGCTTTGGTTTGCGCACGTCGGCTGGTTTCGAGGGCTTCGTAGTTGGGTAAGGTTTTTCGAAACGTCAGATACGGCAGGGCGCCTCCTCGGAACTCCCATTGCATGCCCGCGAGCAGCAGCAAGCCAACGACGATCGCCGCGTAAATGGTCGAGTAGAGCGCGATACCAACCGTGCCGAGAAGTTTGCGCGGCCACCTTACTTCGTGGTTGCGCCAGAGCAGCCAAAGACCGAGGGGCGGAAACCAGAGCGTATGAAGTCGGACGCGCTTCACAGCGCGGCGAGCGAATGCTCGTAGTTCGCGACCAAATGTTTCTTTCCCTTCTGAACGATCTTATGCCCCTCCGCTTGCAATTTGCGACTCAAGGCGGCGATGCCACCTGGATATTTTTCGTTAAGCTGCCCACCGGCTTTTAGCGTTCGCCAATACGGGTTTTTCCCGTGCGTCTCCTCGGCTGCATGTGCGGCAATCCAGGCGAAAATTCCGGTCGTGATCGGGCAGGCGATGTTGACCTTGTGCTTCTTTGCCAGGGCGGCGCGCAGTTCAGTGATCGTGACCAACTTGCCTTTTGGAACGCGCTTCATCAACTCGTCCACTTCCAGCGGATTAGGAATGACCATCGTGCCGGTGCCCCAGCGGGTGGTCATCTTCCCTTCAATTCGTCCAATTTTCGGCAAATCTTTTGCGCCGCAGAGTTTCTCCTGCCATGTGCGTTTTGCTTTCATGTGTCAGCTAGAGACTCCTTACGTCGTCCCCTACCAACTCTATTACAGCTTTTCGAAGCCCCAGCGCAAGATGCGCTCGGTCGTTTCCCATCCCATGCAAGGATCGGTGATCGACACGCCGTAACGAAGTTCGCCCAGGTTTTTCGGAATGGGCTGCGCGCCTTCAAACAAATGGCTCTCGATCATGGCGCTCATGATCGATTTATTGCCGGCGAGCCGCTGGTCGATCAGGCTGCGCCAAACGTCTTCCTGGCGCGCCGGTTGTTTGCCGGAATTTGCGTGACTGCAATCCACCATCAATACCGGTGGCAGTTTCGCTTTCGACAACGCAGCTTCCGCCTGGCTGATGCTCTCGGGATCGTAGTTTGGCTGCAGCCGGCCACCGCGCAACACAACGTGACCAATCGGATTTCCGGTCGTTCGCACAATGCTGAGCACGCCATCCTCATCCAATCCGAGAAAACTGTGCTGGCTCATCGCTGCCGCCATCGCGTCGATCGCTACCTGCAGGCTGCCGTCCGTGCTATTCTTGAATCCTACGGGCATTGACAGACCGCTCGCCATCATGCGATGCGTTTGCGATTCCGTGGTGCGCGCGCCAATCGCAGCCCAACTTACCAGATCGGCAATGTATTGCGGCACGATAGGATCGAGAAACTCCGTCGCTGCGGGCAGACCTGTGGAAACAATATCCACCAACAGTTTCCGCGCGCTGATTAAGCCTTGTTCGAGATCCTCGGTTCCGTCCAGGTGTGGATCGCTGATCATTCCTTTCCAACCGACGGTCGTGCGAGGCTTTTCAAAGTATACCCGCATAATCACTTCGAATTTGGTTGCGACTTCCTTCCGCAAAGCATTCAAGCGTTGCGCATATTCGATTGCGCTCTTCGAGTCATGAATCGAGCAAGGCCCAACTACTAGGAGTAGGCGTTTGTCCTCCCCGCGGATGATGCGAGTGACCGCCTCGCGGCTGGCAGCAACAGTGCGCGCCGCCTCATCCGTAATCGGCAATTGATTGCGCAACGCGCGCGGGCTGATCAGCCGCCGCATCTCGCGCACACGAACGTTCGTAAGCGGAATCTGTGTCATTTGTGGTCTGCTCGTTCTGAGCTTTATACCACAATCGGGGCTGTCGCTCCAATGCTTTCGGAGGCGCCTTGCCGAACCGGCAGAAATATGCTGCAATTAGCTCAACCCATCATGAACGCGGCCCGCATATGTTTCGGGTTCTTCATCCTGCCTATAGAAGCCACCTTAATTTTGGACACATAGGCATGTGTCAATTAGAGTGCCATTGTATGCCGACGAACCTTAAGTTGGACGACAAGCTGATCGAAGAAGCAGTGAGACTCGGGGGCTTTAAAACTAAGCAGCAGGCGGTGAACGCTGCTATC
>DATENK010000169.1:0-4948 GCA_035275085.1 Verrucomicrobiia bacterium
TCTGGGAAGCGAAAAACAAAAAAGCCGGCAGTTGATCTGCCGGCCCTGCCTGGGGAGGCGCGAAAATTAGTTCGATCGGAAGTAGTCGTCGTTCTCCATCACGGTGCTGTCGTCGAAGCGGCGATTCGCCCCCGCAGACCGGATCAAGACGCTCTCACCCGAGAAATAAATTCGTAGCGGCGTTCCCCACGGATCCAGGATTTCACCCTTTTCGTTCAGCTCAGCCTTGCGGCTGACGAGAATGATGAGTTTCTTGGGGTTGTTGCCCTGCAGCGCTTTGATAATTTCGGAATTGCTGCCCATCGGGTAGCTGCCGACGTTCTCTTTGTATTGCTGCAGGCCCGCGAAAAGGTTATCAACATCCGTGTTGAACTTTCTCGTGCGCGCGTTGACCTGCCAGCTGGAATAAACTTTCACAAGATACACAGCGCCGGCCAGGATCGCTAAAAAACCTACGATTGCGACTATACGTTTCACATCTGGACACATCGGCAGGACACTTAGGAACTTGAGAATGCTTATGGCTAAAGCCCAGTTTGCTCTATATTTTTCTCGTAAAGCAGGGCGCAGCAGGTAAAACAGGCGCTTCAATCAATGACAGAACAGATCGTCATTTTGGATTTCGGCTCGCAATACACCCAAGTGATCGCCCGGCGCATCCGCGAGGGCAATGTTTACTGCACCATTCTACCCTACAGCACGTCGGCCAAAGAAATCGCTGCGATGCGGCCCAAAGGGCTCGTGCTGTCCGGCGGCCCTGCCAGCGTTTATGCCACCGACGCGCCCCACCCGGACAAGCGCATCTTCGAATTGGGCGTGCCGATCCTCGGCATATGCTACGGCCTGCAATTGATGGCCCACTACCTCGGTGGAAAAGTGGAACCGGGCCAAAAACGCGAATATGGCAAAGGCACCCTGCGCGTGAAGGACCTTTCCTGCCCGTTGTTCGCCACGATGCCGGCCAAGCTACAGGTTTGGAATTCGCATGGCGATAAACTCACGCGGCTGCCGATGGGCTTCCGGCCGGTGGCGGTGACCGACAACTCCGGCTACGCCGCGATCGAAAATCGCCGCAGCCGATTCTTTGGCCTGCAGTTTCATCCGGAGGTTGTCCACACACCGCGGGGTCCTGAACTCATCAGCAACTTCATCCACGGCATCTGCGGCTGCGGGCGCGAATGGACGATGCTTAATTACGTTGATGCGGCGGTGAAATCGATTCGCCAGGAGGTTGGACGCGAGCGGGTGATCCTGGGGCTAAGTGGCGGGGTAGATTCCAGCGTTGCGGCGGCGCTCATCCATCGGGCTATTGGAGATCAGCTAACTTGCATTTTCGTCAACAATGGCCTTTTGCGCGGACGCGAAGCAAGCGTCGTCCGCGAAGTATTTGGGCGGCACTTCAAAATCAAGCTGCACTACGAGGACGCTTCGCGACTCTTCCTGAAGAAGCTGCGGGGCGTCACTGATCCTGAGCGCAAACGTAAAATCATCGGACGCACCTTCATTAGAGTGTTCGAAGCTGCGACCCGACGAGTTGGCGCTGCCAAATTCCTTGCCCAGGGCACGCTGTATCCAGACGTGATCGAGTCCGTGCCGATCGCCGGCAATCCCGCCGCAATGATCAAGAGCCATCACAACGTGGGTGGGTTGCCGAAGAAGATGAAGTTCAAGCTCGTGGAACCGCTCAAGCGCCTCTTCAAGGATGAAGTACGGCAGCTAGGGCTGGAACTCGGTTTGCCAAAGGAAATCGTACTGCGCCAGCCGTTCCCCGGGCCGGGTCTCGCCGTCCGTATTCTCGGCGAAGTCACTCCGCGACGGCTGGCCATTTTGCGCGAGGCTGACAGCATCGTGGTCGAGGAGATGAAGGCGGCCAGTCTGTACTATAAGATCTGGCAGAGCTTTGCCGTATTGCTGCCCGTTCGCAGCGTTGGGGTAATGGGCGATGAACGCACCTACGAGTACACGATTGCGATTCGCGCGGTTGAATCTCAGGACGGCATGACGGCAGACTGGGTAAAGTTGCCATACGACATTTTGGAGAAGGTCTCGAGCCGCATCATCAATGAAGTGAAAGGTGTGAATCGCGTCTGCTTCGATATTTCCAGCAAACCACCCGCCACTATCGAGTGGGAGTGAACGTCACTCCTTTGCCAGCTTGCGGAGGCCGGCGATGTAGCCGGTGATGATCCCGGCGACCAACCCCGCCGCATGAGCTCCATTGGCGATTCTTAATCCGGCCTTTTCCATCAAGGGCGGGATGAGGCAGATGAAGAACCAGACAATCATCATGCTTATGAGGTACGGCGGCAAGACGAAGCCGGAGGCCGGATCGACTCGCCCCCGCAGCCAAACGTACCCGAACAAACCGTAGATGACGCCTGAGAGACCACCGAACAACGGACCCGCCACGAGGTATTGCGCGATGTTCGAGATGGCAGCGAAGAGCAAGACCAACAGCGCAAGCCTGACGCTGCCGTGGCGGCGCTCAATCATCCCCCCAAGGGCCAAAAGACACAGCACGTTCAAGATGACGTGCAGAAAGTCACGATGGATGAGGATCGGCGTAAACAAACGCCACACTTCGCCGTCAATGATCTCTCGGAAGCTCATTGGCGCATTGCTGATCCAAAAGTCATTCAGCCACGCCGGCGGCGGCTCCAGTTTTGTCAGCGCGTAGAAGGCCAGACTCGCAAGCATCAACAGCAGCGTCACGGGCCCAAGCTCGACGACGTACACCCTTTCAACCGGTTCGGCGGTGCCTTCCTCTTCGGCGCGCTCGCGTTCTCGCTGGTCACGCGCCTGGCGCATTTGCCGGGTGACCTTGACGTATTTCGGATCTTGCGGATTACCGACGTACGCGAGCATGAAATCTTTAGCCTTGGGAATCTCGTCCTCCGAATGAATCCACACCGCCCAACCGTCCTTCTCCGACTCGACAAGATTCTGAATGCCGTGCAGGCACAAAAAATCGCTAAACGTCAGGGCGCTATTTTCGCTCGGCAAATGACCTATCAGCCTCATACAGCAAAGCCGGTATTTGCGCTAATTATAGCTGATTTTAGCCCTCGGCCAAAACTATTTGAATCCGTGAAAATACGGAACGTGCGTCGCCATGGCCTGATTTTCCAGGCGGAATGCACCGAGGATCAAAGAATCAGACACAGAGAGCAAAACCGCCGTCACGTCCAACCGACCGCGGCGCTTGCCGATGAGGCTCCCACTATTTCCTGTGGGGATTTTCCGCCATGGGTTGGAGTAGTTTGACCCACTTACTCAGCATCTAGGCAGGGACTATCGTTTGGACTGGATAACCGCGATGGAATTAAGAAGGGACCATAAAGTCCAACCGGGTTGGCGTATCTCGTGGAACGTATGAGAACGCTTTTCGTACATGAACGGTTCGGATCGTACGGCGGCGCAGAGGCGAACATCTCGCTGACGGCGAACGAGTTAAAGCGGCGCGGGCACACGGTCGGGCTGCTGCACGGGCCGCATCGCGGGCGCACCGACATCGAATGGAACGAGTTGTTTGCAGCGCACTATTCAGTCGGCGCCAAGCCCGAGCGCGCGAACGTCCAGGCCGCTCTCTGGGACTTCCAACCGGATATTATATATCTGCACAAGATGTCAGACCTAGAGGTATTGCAGGGGTTGGCCGCGTCCGGGACGCCCGTGATTCGGATGATCCACGACCACGACCTCTATTGCATGCGCGGGTGCAAATATTTCTACTTCAGCCGCAAAGTGTGCAGACGGCCGTTCTCCCCCTTGTGCATTTTTCCGTGTGGCGGATTTTTATCAAGAAGCGGTGGACTACGATTCCGCTGGGTGAGTTATATGGCGAAGAAAAGGGAGCTGCGGCTGAACCGCCATTTCCAACGCCTCATCGTGGCGACGCAATACATGAAGGACGAGTTGCTGGTAAATGGGTTTTCATCCTCCCGTATTCAAATCCTGCCACCCGTAACGCATTACAGCGATCCCGGCCTGAGCAGCTCGTTCAATGCGCGCAATCTAATATTGTACGTGGGCCAGATCATCCGCGGTAAGGGCGTAGATGTATTGCTGGAGGCGCTTGCACAGGTGACGGCGCCGTTCACGTGTTTGATTTTCGGCGATGGCAATCATCGCTCGTATTGCGAAAAACTGAGCCGCAAACTCGGCTTGCAGGACAAGGTGATTTTCAAGGGGTTCGTTTCGCAAGCGGAACTCAAGGCTTATTACCAGGAATGCAGCGCAGTGGTGATGAGTTCGGTCTGGCCGGAGCCGTTTGGCGCGGCCGGGCTGGAAGGCATGAGGTACGGTTTGCCCGTTGTGGCTTTCGACGCCGGGGGAATTAGGGAATGGCTCACCGACGGCTACAACGGGTTCCTCGTGCCCTGGATGGATCGGACGACCTTTGCGGCGCGCGTGCAGCACCTGCTGGTGCACAAAGATCAGGCGCGCGAGATGGGTGAGCGCGGACGGCAGATGGTGGCTGAAGAACATGATTTGAATCGATACGTCGAGTTGCTGGACCAAACGTTTCATGAAGTGCTCACTGAAACGCGCGAGAAGGCGGTAGTATGAACGAACCCGGGGTGTACGTCGCGATCGTCGGCGGCAGCGGAGCTGGCAAAAGCTGGCTCGCCGACCGGCTGCAACAATGTTTCGGACGGCATTGCGCGCGCGTTTGTCTCGACAACTTTTACCGCGACCGCAGTCATCTCACTGCGAGGAAACGTGAGCGCATCAATTACGATCATCCGCGCGCCATTGATTGGTCGCGTGTGACGCAATTTTTGCGGGACGCCCGGGCAGGGCGCACAACTTTCCTGCCCCAATACGATTTCAAGACGCATACGCGGGTGGCGCCGCTGTTATGGGAGCCGCGGCCGGTTGTGATTTTCGAAGGGCTGTGGCTCCTGACGCGGCCAGCGGTCCGCCGTCATTTCGATCTGTCCATTTT
>DATENK010000170.1:0-4100 GCA_035275085.1 Verrucomicrobiia bacterium
CGGCACCGAGTACGGTGTGCGCAACGCGGATGTGCCGGAGTTGTAGTTGTGGCATTCCCATGCCGTGAGCGTGCCGTCTTTACGCACGCCGCTTGAGATTTCGATAACCCCCGCCGGCCGGAAATAAGCCCAGGTGAATTCTTCTTCCCGGGTCCAGACCAGCTTTACAGGTTTGCCTGCGGTGCGGGCGAGACGGGCGGCTTCGATCGCCGCTTCGCCGGAATGTTTGCCGCCATAACCGGATCCGGTGTCGGGCACGATCACGCGCACGTTGTTCTCTGAGATCTTGAAAGCGCTTGCCAGGTCGCCGCGCACGCCAAACGGCCGCTGCGTGCCGGTCCAGACGGTGAGCTTATCGCCTTCCCATTGCGCAACGGCGGCGCGCGGTTCCAGTGGCGCGTGCGCGATATAGGCGACGGTGTAAGTTTGCGAATTGCGTACGTCGGCGCCTTCGAGACCTTCTTTCACAGAGCCAGTACGGTGTCCCCCGCGTCCACCCTCCGACGGACGGGCGCGCTTTTTAAGATGCGCGAATAGGTCCTTATGTGAAATCTGTTCCGCTGCTTTCCACTCCGCCTTGATCGCTTTCAGTGCGCGCGTGGCTAGCAGGTCATTCGTGGCGACGACGCCAAGAAAGTTCCCGTCCTGGACGACCGTCGCGTCCGTAACAGCCGAGGTGTCTGCGGATACGAGTTCGGCCTTGAATGCGCTGGGGCGAAGAACCTTGCCATGGAGCATGCCCGGCAATCTGACGTCAGAACTGTACTTGTGGCGGCCCGTCACTATTTGATCTGCATTCGCCTTTGGGGCTGACTTGCCTGCCGGAACGGCCGTGGATGGATTTTCCGGAACTGCTTTCGTGAGTTTCTGGCTTTTCGTCAGCTTGCCGAAGTCGATGTTCTGCTTCGATTTTTCATCGATTATCTTGCCGTCAACGACTTTGATTGAAGCACGATCTACCTTCCATTCTTCCGCGGCAAGATCGATGAGAATTTCGCGCGCGGCGGCTGCGACACGGCGTAGCGTACGCGCCATATCGGGCGTGGTGCGACTGCCAAAGGTGCCCGCATCGTAAGGCGTGACTTCGGTATCAGCCATGACCATGCGAACAGAAGCGGCCGGCACGCGCAATTCTTCCGCGACGGCTTGCGCGAGAGATGTCCGGATATTCTGGCCCACTTCGGCCTTGCCGCTGTAAACGGTAATCTGGCCGTCCTCGCCGATATGGAGGTATGCGCCGATGTCTTGCGGAGCGGGACGGCGACCGCCACCGCGGCGGCCTGATTCCTGGGCGACTGCTTTTTCGAGCAAGCCCAGGACAACAATGCCTGCCCCTACACTCTTGAAAAAGGTGCGCCGCGCAAAACTGAACCGGTAGGGAAGCGGCGCATCGAGCTCGTAACGCTCGGGTTCCATGCCGGGAGCGAATTTCATTGCGCGGCCTCCTTTGCGGCAACCTCGACAGCTTTAATGATGCGCGGATAGGCGCAGCAACGGCAGAGGTTTCCGTCCATCGCGCGTACAATCTGATCGCGCGTCGGTTTCGGCGTTTTGCGCAGAAGCGCAACCGCCGACATGATCATGCCGCACGTGCAATAGCCGCACTGCATTGCGTCGGCCGTCATGAACGCCTTTTGGACCGGGTGCAGCTTTCCCTTCTCCTCAAGCGATTCCACCGTTTCGATCTTCTTCTCCCCAATTGAGGCCATCGTTCTCCGACAGGAACGCACCGGTGCACCGTCGAGCAACACGGTGCAGGCGCCGCATTCGCCCTCGCCACAACCGTATTTGGCGCCCGTTAGTTCGAGGTCATCGCGGAGGACACTGAGGAGAGTGCGCTCGGGGTCGGCATCGATCTGCACTGATTTCCCGTTGACGTGAAGTTTGGTAATATTGGCCATCAGATTCCCGAGGCGCGGCCGGTCGAATCGCCAAGCCGCTCCACGCCTTCGATGCCCAGACGATCGGCCATACTTAGCAGCAGGTTACTCATAGGCATCGACGACAATTTGTTAAAACGTCCAGGCGTGAGAGTTCCGCCGCCAGCGCCGGCCAGGATCACGGGCAGGTTCGTGTGCGTGTGGCGATTGCCATCCGCATTGCCACAACCATATACGATCATTGAATTGTGGAGCAGCGACCGGTCGTCAACGTCTTTCGTCTGCTCCATTTTTTCCAGGAAATAGCCAAGCTGTTGCATGTACCAAAGGTCAATTTCCGCGATCTTTTCCATCATGTCCTGCTGTTGGCGATGGTGCGACAAGTAGTGATGGCCCTCGGGAATGCCGATTTCCGGAAACGCGCGATTGCTGCCTTCATTGGCGAGCAGGAACGTGGCGATCCGCGTCGAATCAGTTTGGAAAGCCAACAGCAACATGTCGAACATCATGCGAATATGTTCCTGGAAATTCGCCGGGATGCCGGCCGGCGTTTCGATGGCTGGATCCGGCGCCTCGAAACGTTCCGCTTGTTCGATGCGCTTCTCGACATCGCGCACGCTGGTCAAATATTCGTCGAGCTTTTCGTGATCGCGCGCGGTAAGGTTTTTTTGGATCGCACGCGCGTCCTCGAGAACGAAATCGAGGATCGACCGGTGCTGTTGCTGGCGTTGCTTGAGATGTTGCCGCCGCTCGCCGCGCGAGCCGGCGCCAAACAGCCGTTCGAAGACCAGCCGCGGATTCGGTTCCGGCGCGACCGGTGTGGTCGGCGAACTCCATGACAAATTATACTGATACGCGCACGAATACCCGGAATCGCACGAACCGGATTTGCGGACCGAATCACAGGTCAGCTCCAGTGATGGGAAACGCGTGAGATGGCCTATCTTTCTTGCCGCAAGCTGATCGATCGATATACCCGCATGAATGTCGGCGCCCGCGGTTTTCTTCACCCGCACGCCGGTCAAAAAAGTTCCGCTCGCCCTCGCGTGGTCGCCCGCACCATCCGGCCCGGGCGTGGCATTCACGTGGTCCATGCCGCCAAGCACTTGAATCTGATGTCTGACAGATTCCAGCGGCTGCATCGTGCGATTCAACACGAAGCTTTCCTCCTCCTTTGGCCACCAATGTTCCTGGTGCGCGCCGTTTGG
Source organism: Verrucomicrobiia bacterium (assembly GCA_035275085.1). GTDB lineage: Bacteria > Verrucomicrobiota > Verrucomicrobiia > Limisphaerales > DATENK01 > DATENK01. The sequence continues at coordinate 3,089 of DATENK010000170.1, forward strand.
GAAATAGATAAACGCCATGCGCAACGGCGCCCCGGACTCCGCGGTCGCCAGCCGCGCCGGCGCTTTCGCGGCCGCGATGACCGGCGAAAATGCTTCGAACGCCGGCAGCGCCAGGCATGCGCCAACGCCGCGTAAAAAATGCCGGCGATTCAGATTTGTTTTCATTGCACCACTTCTCCCTTTGATGACTGCGTCGAACGCGCAGTGGTTACGTTGTCCGCGGAGTTACGCCGCTTTTGAAACGGCGCCGAATCGATGATCCCCATGAGCAGCGCCGAAAAGCGCCCTTGCTCTTTCTCCAGCCGCGACACGATCTCATCCACGGCTTGCACATCATAATATTCCAGACCGCGCCCCAGTGCATACGTGAGCAATTTTTCCGTCAGGCAACGGTAAAAGTCCGCGCGGCGTTTGGTCGCCAGAATGTGTTTCAGTTCACGAAGATCGTCGAACTGTTCGCCGGTGATCAGCTTGCCGGAAACTTCGATAGCCTGGTTCCGCTCTGTGTCTCGCCACATCGCCAGCGCATTGAAATTTTCCAGCGCGAGTCCAAGCGAGTCCATCCGGCTGTGGCACGAGTTGCAAAGCGCGTTCGATCGATGCAACTCCAGTATTTCGCGCAAAGTCGGTTCGTGGTCGCTAATCGCTTTCTCGGATTCCTCGAGGTCCGGAACGGCCGCGGGCGGCGGCGGCGGCGCCATTCCAAGAAAATTATCGAGCAGGAACAAGCCCCGCTTCACGGGCGAGGTCCGCGTCGGATTCGATGTGACCGTCAGGACCGAGCCATGCGTAAGCACGCCGCCGCGTGGACTGTCCGGCGGCAGTTTCACTTTGCGCATTTCTTTTCCCGTCACAAAATTCGTCATCCCGTAATGCTTCGCGAGACGTTCGTTCAGAAATGTATAATCGCTCTCCACAAGCTCCAGCACACTGCGGTCTTCGCGCACGATGTGCGCAAAATACATCTCCGTCTCGGATTCCATCGCCTGCCGCAGGTCGCGATCGAATTCGA
>DATENK010000171.1:0-3108 GCA_035275085.1 Verrucomicrobiia bacterium
CTGGCTGCGAAGTCGTGCCACCAGCCGCAGTCCCGGGCTGTTGCTGTTGCTGCTGCTGGTATTGGGTATAAAACTGCGTGACTTGTTGAATCACTTGAGGCTGCGACAATTGCGCGGCGGTGACCGTAGGCGCCTGCTGCAATACCGTGCGATCGATTTTCAAAGCGAGGCTGGCGCGACCTGCGACTTCGGTATCTGCGCGTGCCGCGCCGCTGCCGCCGACGAGTGTCCACGGGACTGGAACTAACTTCTGTCCGCCCAAGGATAGCACCGCCATATCGACGCAACCGGCTGGGCTGAGCAGAATATGTTGGATCGGACCCACAGGCTGCCCTGCGGCGTCTGTGACGGTGACGCCCGTCAAATTAAGCACGATCGGACCGCCCGCAGTTGCCTGCGGTGTCGCGACTGCCGGTGTGCTAAACGGACTGTGTTGTTGTTGAGCCGCGGCTGCGAAAGACAAGCAGGCTACGGCCCCCAATGGAATCAATTGTTTAATCTTCATGTGTTCTCCCCTTAAACGTTCCCATATCATCCGACACGGCATGATTTGCTCAAATGGGGCGATGCCCTAGGCTTCTGCCGCCGGAAGCTGCGGTTGCTTTTCGCGCGGGCGGCGCGATGTTTTTAGCGCGAGAGGAAATGGGAATGATCGCTCGGGCGCAATTCAACGTTCGTGCACGGAGTGCAAAAGCTGCGCAAAGTTCGCGACGCACTCGGCGTCTCGCGGGCATTCGCGCGTTGGTCACCGGTGCCAGTTCGGGAATTGGCGCGGCGATCGCGTTGCGTTTGGCGCAGGACGGGGCGAGCGTGGCCATCAATTACCGGAAGGACAGTAAAGGCGCTCAAGGCACGTTGCGCGAGGTTGAAGCGGCCGGATCAAAAGGCGTGGTGGTGCAGGCGGACGTCAGCCGCGTAAGGGAAGCTGAGCGCTGCGTCGCCGAGAGCTCTCGCGAATTCGGTGGACTTAATCTGCTGGTAAATAATGCCGGAATCGAGATCGCCAACGCATTCATTGATGTTACGGAAGACGAATACGACCGCGTTCTGAATGTCAACCTCAAGGGCGTCTTCTTCGTGACGCAAGCGTTTGCGCGCCGAGTCATCGCTGCCCGAAAGGGTGGCAAAATAATTAACATTTCGTCTGTTCATGAAGAACTGCCATTCCCCGGTCACGCTGCTTATTGCGCGAGCAAAGGGGGCTTGAAATTGCTGACGCGCGATCTTGCGATCGAACTTGCGCCGCACGGAATAACAGTGAACGCGATTGCGCCCGGGGCGATTGACACGCCTATCAATACGAGTTTAAAAAGCGATAAACCTCGCCTGCGGGCGTTGATTGGGCAAATCCCGTTGCGGCGTTTGGGCCGGCCGGGAGATGTGGCGGGCGCTGTCGCTTTCCTTGCTTCTACGGACGCCGACTACATCACGGGCGCAACGCTTTTTGTGGATGGCGGATTAACCTGGAACTATCACGAATAATACGAGAAAGGCTTAACTATGCCTGCAACCATGCAAGCTCCCAAAGACACGAAATTGCCGCGCGCCGAAGATCACCGCAAAGCCGCGCATCCCATCGAACCGCTGTTCGTGCGGCGTTGGTCGCCGCGAGCGATGAGCGGCGAGCCTATTACCGATGAAGAGATGCTGACGCTGTTCGAAGCGGCGCGCTGGGCGCCTTCGACGTATAACGAACAGGAATGGCGTTTCCTGTACGCGCGGCGTGACACGCCAACATGGCCTCTTGTGTTTGATTTGCTCATGGATGCCAATAAGGTCTGGTGCGAGCGCGCGGCGTTGTTGGGCGTGGTTGCGGCGCACAAAGTTTTCGAGCGCAACGGCAGGCCAAACGCCGTCCACGTTTTTGACAGCGGCCTGGCGTACGAAAACCTGGCCTTGCAGGGCGCCGCGATGGGGTTGGTGGTCCACGGCATGGCCGGGTTTGATTTCGAAAAGGCGCGCACCGCATTGGCGATCCCGCCGGATTACGCGGTGTGCGCCATGTTCGCGGTGGGTCGGCCGGGCGATCCGAATCAATTGCCCCCCGAAGTCCGCGAACGTGAGGTTCCTTCCCAGCGCAAACCGGTCGAGAAAATTATTTGTGAAGGACGTTTCGCGTTCTAAGCGCGACCGGCATTCTGCAGTTCGCGATCGAGCGCATAGGCGGCGCTGATCAGGCCTAAATGCGTAAACGCCTGCGGGAAGTTGCCGAGATGCTCTCCTTCGGCGCCGAGTTCTTCGGCATAAAGGCCGAGGTGATTCGCGTAACCGAGCATTTTCTCGAAAATAAATCTGCCCTGCTGCACGTCACCGCCGCGCGCGAGACATTCCGCCAACCAAAAGGTGCACATGCAAAAGGTGCCTTCCGTGCCGGGCAGTCCATCGGGCGTGGCAGCGCCGATACGATACCGGTGCACAAGGGAATCCTCGACGAGAACCCGGTTCACTGCGCGCAAGGTGGAGAGCCAGCGCGGATCGGTGGGCGAAATGAATTTGACGAGCGGCATCAGCAGGCAAGCCGCATCGAGGGTGGATGAGCCTTTGTGTTGTACGAACGCGTTAAGGTCTGCGTTCCAAAAATTCTTGAACACGTCGTGATAAATGGCATCGCGCACGTTGATCCATTCCCCGAGCGGCGCGGGAAATGAACGTTTGCGCGCCAGACGGATACCGCGATCGACGGCCACCCAACACATCACACGTGAATACAAAAACTCCTGCGGTCCGCCCCGCACTTCCCAAATCCCCTGGTCCGGCCGCTGCCAGTTCTGCGCGACCCAATTGATCAGCCGCACTAGGTCCCGCCAAAGATCGTGGCTGATGGGCTGCCCCCATTTGTCGTATAGATAGACTGAGTCCATCAGTTCGCCGTGAATATCGAGTTGAAGCTGATTGTAAGCGGCGTTGCCGATGCGCACCGGCGCCGAGCCGCGATGGCCGCGCAAATTGGTGAGCGTTTCCTCCGTCAGTTCGTGGCGGCCATCGATGCCGTACATGATTTGCAGCGAACCGTCCGGGTTCAGTTCGCCGCAGCGCTGCTCGATCCAGGCGTTGAACGCGCCCGCCTCTTGGGTGTAGCCGAGGCGCATCAGCGCGTAAATCGTGAAG
>DATENK010000172.1:0-9829 GCA_035275085.1 Verrucomicrobiia bacterium
CTATCGCATCGTGTACCGCCTGCGCTCAGATGTAGTCGAAGTCATTCGTTTCTGGCACGCTGCTCGTGGCGCACCCGAAATCAGTTCGGATGAGTTTCGGTAGTCAGCTCAAGGCCGTGCAGGCGCGTTCACCCCGCAGGATGCGGTCAAATTGCTCGAAGAGGCATTCGCGATTGAACTTGGAGCTGACGAGGACGGAATCGTAGGTGAGACGCTTTTTGTCTTCGTCGCTGAGATTAATACCGGTGTGGACGAGAATGGGGACTTCCTGGGTTTTGCGGTGTTCTTTGAGCTTGGTGACGACCTCGAAACCGCTGGTGCCGGCCATCTTGAGGTCAAGGATAACGAGGTCGACAGGATGTTTGAAGGCATGGCGGATCGCCTGGTCGCCGTCGTGCGCCTGCAAGACCTGAAAGCCGCGATGCTGGCTGATGCGGGTCAGCAATTGGACCATCAAGGGTTCGTCGTCGACTACCATGACGCGTTTGACTTCCTGCTCGCCGAGGCCATCACGTTGCAGGACGGCATCGCAGAAGCGGCGGCGGGGAACGCCATCGAGGTTTTCATCGGGCAACGCCAGTTGAAATTCGAGATTGCTGTTGTCATCGCGCGTGACGATGACCACCGGCATGCGAGAACTATTGGAGTGCTGTCCGAGTTGCTGCACGATGACCGAGCGTTTGTGCCACGCGCAATCCGGCGCGACTGCGACAGCGTAGGGCGAGAGCGATTTCACGTGGACAGGCACATCGACGTCTTCGCTCAGCGGCTTTACATCGTAACCGGCCTCCAGCAGGAAGCGCCGCAGATTTTCATCCGGCCGCGGACCAATCATGACCACCAAAGGCTTGAGCACGTCCTCATCGGCGGACGCAGGCGCCTGTCGCAAATCAACCGGCATCTCAAGGTGGAATGCGCGCCGTTTGCCATCGGGCGCCGTTTCCGAGCGAACGCGGCCATGATGCAGGTCCACAAGCTTGCGGGTGGGGGCGGCGATAACTTCCGGCGCATCCGGCGTGAAAACGGCGGGAGCGTTTTCCGGCGCTTCATCCTGTGTGGCGACCAGGGAGATACGAAGGTGACGGCGAGTTTCTGACGGTTGAACATCGCGCGGCAAACCGGCTTGCAGAACCACACGTCCGCCCTGGCCGGCGAATTGGAAGGCGGCGCCAACGAGGGTTTGGAGGACGGATTTGAATTTAAGCTGATCTGCGAAGAGTTCCGGCAAACTGGACTGGGATTCAACGAGAAAGCGAATTTGCTTCTCGGTGGTGAGCGCTTTGTGCGAATTCTGCAATTCGTTCAGGATGGGGGGTAATTGGAATGCCGTGCGGGTGAGTTCCCCGGATGCGCCTTCAGCCGTGCTTTCCGTGGTAAGGTCTTCGACGTTCGTCAGCAGTCGTCGGGCGGTATCGAGGATAGTCCGTGCCTGATCCGCGTGCTGCTCCAGCACAGCTTCCTTCAGCATGGTCTCGGCGACACCCACGATCAAATCCAGTTGCGTGCGCAATTCACCGGACAAGCTGCCAACGAGTTTCGCGCGCGTGCGAATCGCGGTTTCGGCAACTTCCTTGGCGTGCCGAATTTCGGTCTCGAGTTGTCGCCGTTCTGTGATATCGCGCGAGATAGTAATGACCTGCCCGGGCCGGCCGTGTTCGCCGGATACGTAGAAACCTTGAGATTCAAGGTAACGCACCGTGCCGTTGTTCATGAGGAAGCGGAATTGCACGCGTCGGCCCACGCCTGTGCGCAGCGTTTCGCGAAAAACCTGCTTCATGCGCTCACGGTCCTCAGGATGGATTTGATCGAAGGCGTAGCTGCCGACCAGCGATTCCGGTTCCCCTAACAGCGGTTGATAGCTGCGGCTGTTGAAGCTGCGTTTGCCTTCCTCGTCGGTGACCGCGATCAGGTCGCTGATGTTGTTTGCGACGATCTGGAAAACTTCTTCGGATTTGCGCAGCCGTTCCTCAATCTGCTTGCGGTCACTGATGTCTTGCATCACTGCCTGAAATTCCAACGTGGCCTTGTTCTCGTCCAACAAGCGCCGCAACGTGCAACGTTGCCAGATCGAGTCACCATCCACGCTAAGCATCTTGATGTCATATGAGATGACCGGGTCTTCGGGCGGCAGGCTCTCGAAATAATTCAATGTAATTTGGCGCTGCTCCGCTTCAATGAAGGGCAGGAATGGCGTGCCAAGCAATTGTTCGCGCGTCTTCCCATAGAATTGGCAGTAAGCCTCGTTGACAAACGTCAATTTGCCGTCCACCTGAAAGCGGCAAACCAACTGCGATTGGTCGGTAACAATCCCGCGATAGCGTTCTTCGCCCTGGCTAATGGTGCGTTGCGCGTGCTTGCGTTCGGTGGCGGCGCCGGCGAGCAGAAGATTGCTCGTAGCGAGCGTGGTGATGTAACTGCCGATGAGCATCAGGCTTTGCTTTTCCGCGCCGGTGTAGAATGGGCCGCGGCCTTCGAGCAGTTCGTTAATCGCCATTATGGAGACTAACAGCGTGCCGGCGCTGGCCCCGCGCGGGCCGAAGCGCAAGGCGCCCCATAGCAGGAAGGGGTAGGGAAGGTACGCGAGCGGAAAATTTTCCAGGCCGGGCGAATACCATGAATTAAAGGAAATGAATGTCGCGATAAACAACCCGACACTGCAGATGAAGCATTCCAGCAATTGAGAAGGGGTGAGCCGCTCGCTATCCGGGCTGCACCAGCTCAGCACGAATGGCGCAATGATCAGGCAGGCAATCGAGTTCGGCACCCAATGACTCAGCACCGCGAAAATGATGTTCGCGAACGAGCCGCCTTCCCACAGCCGCGAGCCGAGCACGTTGAAGAGGCCAGTTACTGCGCCGCCGGCAAGGCACGCGACGAATACATATAGGATAACGTCTTTGAGGCGCGAGAGACTGGTCTCGAATTTGCCAAGGCGTTGCAGCAGTAACGTGCAGAGCACTGGGACGGCGATATTGCCAACCGCAGAGGTGGCGGTGAAAAATCCGACGGGCTGGCTGTCTGTGAACGCGAGGAAAATCGCGCCCGGAACAAGCCACAGCCAGAACCCGCAGCCAAACAGCAGCAGTGCCGCGAGTGCAATCGCCGAAGGTGGCCATACCAGGGCTATCTGGCCGGAAGAAAAGAGGATCGCTTTGCCAAGGATGCCGGAGACAACATATAAGATATTAAAAGCGAAGATCCGCGGTAAATTCGACTTCACAGGGCCTAGCACGTGGTCGAACCACCAGTCGCGCACGCCTTTGATGATCCAGGGCAATAGCAATTTCACACGGTTCGCATTCATGTGCGGGTGCGTCCGAAACAGCAGATTGTCGGCCATAAAGCGCCATTCGGGCCGGGCACTCCATATAAGATTACCTCTCAATTCCCGTGGCACTGTGCGTGCTCCGCTGGCGCCCGCGATGCTCGTTCTCGCCCGCAAACAAAACCAGAACATCATCATCGATGGCAAAATCATCGTGCGCGTCTTGCGCGTTGGCCGCGATGTAGTGAAAATCGGGATCGAAGCGCCGCTCTCAATTCCTGTTCACCGGGAAGAGATCTTCAACGCGCTCAAAGAGGAAGAAGCGAAGGCTGCCTCCGGCGAGCGGAAGTCCTGACCCTGTCCTAAGTTGCCGCTTCTCGGGTTCTTTACGGAACGTTTGTCCTGTTTTTGGACTTCCGCGGCTCGAACTGTTCCTATTTTTGCGAAAATTGAACTTCCTTCGCGCTTGGCACATGGGTGAGTACGGAACCTGCTTAGACCCGCCCGGAATGTGTATGAAACAATTTAATCGAGCTATGAACAAGTCCGCCCTCGCCGCACGCTTTGGCCTTTGCGCTGGCCTGCTCTTTGGTGCCACCGCTTTCGCTGATGATACCCCGGCTGCAGATCAAACCCCAGCCCCAACTCAAACACCCGCCGTTGAGCCCGCACCAGCGGTGCCCGTCACACCAAGCGTGAGCGTCGCGACAAACAACGCGGCGAGTACGCCATGGATTTATGTGAACCCTGGCGCCGCGCCGAAGACCAACGCCGCGCCGAAATGGAAACAGGTCAAGAAGACCATTCAGACCCGAGTGCTGGTCGTGAATCGCCCGGAAAATAGTTTCACCATTGAGCACGACGGCAAGATGCATCGCCTGAAGTGCAATTACGGCACATACATTTTCCGCAAAGGACGCGTCTCCTCGCTCGATTGGCTCGTGGCAGGAACGCCCGTCACCATTGACATGATCGAATGGGCGCCGGGAAGATATGACCTGCTGACTGCCACCATTTTGCCGGGCAAGGCCGAACTACAACCTGCGGGTGAGAAGAGGGTTCAACGCGACGAGACGCAACAAGCGGTTCGTCAGAGCGACGACGATAAACGCGCGCAGAAGGAACAAGCCAAGCGCGACAAGAAGCAGGCGAAGATCGCAGCCCGGCAGGCGGAAAAGGATAAGGAAAAGGAGAAGGAATTGCGCGAAGCTGACGCCAAGCACCAGAAGAAACTTGAAAAGGAACAGGCAAAAGCGGCGAAGCGCCAGGCGGAACAGCAGCAGACGCAAAACGGTGACGAAGCGAAGCGCCAGAAAGAACTTCAAAAGCAGCAAGCGAAAGAAGCCAAACTCGCCGCTGAGCAACAGGCGGAAGGTCGCAAGCAGGAAGCTAAACGGCAGAAAGCGCTCGAAAAGGAACAGGCCAAGGCCGCGAAGCGCCAGGGCGAGCAGCAGCAGAATGCAGCCGCGGAAGAAGCCAAACGCCAGAAAGCGCTCCAGAAGGAGCAGGCCAAAGCTGCCAAACGCCAGGCGGAGGAACAACAGGGGCAATCACAGAACGAAGCTAAGCGCCAGAAGGCCTTGAAAAAGCAACAGGAGAAAGAAGCGAAGAAGCTTGCCGATCAGCAGGCGGTGGCCCGTAAGGACGAGGCGAAGCGCCAGAAGGAGCTTCAGAAGCAGCAAGCCAAAGAAGCTAAACGCGCTGCCGACGAGCAGGAAAAGGCGTCCAAAGAAGCCAAAAAGAAATCCAAGAAGGAAGCCAAGAAGAGCAAGAAGAACAACTCCGAGCCCCTCCAGGCGCCGAACGATATCGGCTCATTACGCGAACGCGAATTTTTCCCGGTTCCCGCCAGCGAACCGCTGGACCATCCGGAAAATACTCCCGCTCCCGGCAAACAACCGGACCCTGAAAAGTAAGTACTCGTTGTTCTCTACCTAAGAAGTTCCAGGCGCAAGCCTGGAACTTTTTTTGTTAATTCGCAGGGTGAGGAAGATTTCGCCAGCTCGCGACGCGATCGTTTTGGAAAGTCACTTCAGCGCTTACGTAATACACGGGATAGTAGTCGGTCTCAAGGTAGGGGAGCGGCGCTTCATAAAACCAGCCGCGATAAAAGGGCCCCCCTCCGTGGTACCCATAATGCCAGTACTGATATGGGCGCAGCGAACTGCCGTGGTAAACCCAGGTCTCGGCCCGTCCCTGATCCGTCTCGCTTTGAACGATCTGGTCCGGTTTGCCCCACGCGATGTAGACCGCGTCCTTGGGCATGCCGACTTTGATTTGGCCTTTGTCCACCAGCGTTTGCGTTTCCGTTGGCAGTGCGGAATACGCGGCGAAACGTTCTTTGCGCCGGTCCTGGATAGTTGACGCGCAGCCGGTGAGAAGCGCAATCGCCAGCAATAAAAGTGTTACTCTCTTCATGACGCAATATACGGGCAGTAACAATTTGCTGTAAAGGAGGCTGCCCTTTAAAGTGCTCGCATATGGCAGACAATACGCAAACGGCCGGGATGACCTGGCTGGTGTTCGCTTTGCTGACGGTTTTTTCATGGGGTGTTTACGGCATATTCCTGCACACAGGACAAACCAATATGGGTGGCGGCGATCCGGCTGTCGCGCGGTATAAGGCGTTTCTGTTTGTGGGACTCGCATATTTTTTGACGGCGGTGCTTGCGCCGCTTTTACTGCTCATGATGAAGGGCGCGGCATGGACCGGCTACACGCCTAAAGGGATGTGGTGGTCATTAATCGCGGGCATTGTGGGCGCCATCGGAGCCTTCGGTGTGTTGCTTGCATTTGGGGCCGGTGGAAAGCCGGGCGTGGTAATGTCAATTATTTTCGCAGGCGCACCGATCGTGAATGCGATTGTCGCTTTGATCCTGCATCCGCCCGCCGGCGGTTGGGCGAAAGTGCCCGCGCCCTTCTTCGCGGGCATCCTATTAGCCGCGCTGGGCGGTTTTCTAGTGACCTACTTCAAGCCGGCTGCGCCACCGGCGAAGCCCAAAGCGCCCGTCGTCAGTGCGCTAAAGTAATTTGTGGCCGAAGTTTTCCCGAGACGCATTGCGCTGTTAAACAACCAGTCGAACCAGCTTCAGGCGTTGCTTGCGGCGATCCTTCCGGCGAATGCGTTTTACTTGCGCAAACTTGAAGCCGCCGGTGCCCGCCGTCGCATCGCCAATGTCGCGCAATTCCAGCAATTCCCCTTCACATACAAGCACGAATTGATGCAGGACCAACACGAGCATCCGCCCTACGGGACGAACCTGACCTTTCCACTCGACCGTTACGTGCGTTGTCATCAAACCAGCGGCACTTCGGGCACGCCCTTGCGCTGGCTTGATACGGCGGAGAGTTGGAATTGGATGCTTGGGAACTGGGAACAGGTGCTCCGCGTGGCGAGCGTAACGCGCAACGACCGCGTGCTGTGCGCGTTTTCGTTCGGGCCCTTTCTGGGTTTTTGGCTCGCGTACGAAGCAGCCTTGCGGCTGGGTTGTCTCTGCGTCCCGGGCGGTGGATTGAGCAGCGCCGCGCGATTGCGAGTGATCCTCGATCAGGGCATCTCTGTCCTTTGTTGCACGCCGACGTACGGAATTCATCTCGCTGAGGTCGCGGCGCGCGAGCGAATCGATCTCAGCGCATCGACCGTGCGCGTAATGATTGTCGCCGGCGAACCGGGCGGCAGTGTGGCGGCGACGCGTCAAAGGCTGTCCGAACTTTGGCCGGGGCTGCGGGTGTTTGATCATCACGGAATGACGGAGACGGGTCCTGTGTCGTTTGAATGTCCTGTCCGCGCCGGGGTTCTCCACATCATGGAATCGGCGTTCATTCCGGAAGTCATCAGTCCGTCAACGGGCGCTGCTGCAGCGCCGGGCGACGTGGGAGAACTGGTGCTGACCACACTGGGTCGCACGGCTTCGCCGCTGTTGCGTTACCGTACCGGGGACATGGTTAAGCCATCGACGGAATCGATTTGCGAGTGCGGCCGCAGCGATCTGGCATTGGAAGGCGGTATTTTGGGACGCACTGACGATATGGTTGTCATCCGGGGCGTGAATATCTACCCGACTGCCGTTGAGCAGATTATCCGCGGCGTTCCGGAAATTGCCGAGTACGCCGTAACGGTCGATGAAACCAAACCGCTCACGGAGCTCATGATGCGCATTGAGCCGGAACCGAAGTGTGCCGACGCCGATCAACTTGCCCGCGCCCTGCAATCGAAATTCGAAGCCGCTTTGTCATTGCGGGTGCCTGTGACGGTTGTGCCGCCCGGCTCGCTCCCGCGTTACGAACTCAAGGCAAAACGATGGACGAAGGTAAAAAGCCCTTGAACCAGGGCTCGGGCTCGGCCCGAAAGGTCCGCCCCTCAAATCCGAGGGACGCCGCGTGCAGCGCCTGATAAGGCAGGATCAGCTTTCGCTTCTGTTCTTCGGTCAATCGATACTTCACGAAATCCAAATACATGTTCTCGTCCAGGCCATACATCTTGTCGCCGACGATCGGATAACCCATGTGCGCCAGGTGAATGCGGATCTGATGTTTGCGACCGGTGAGCGGCTGCACCTCCAGTAAACTGAAGGCGCCTTCGGCCCGCTCGAATCGGAACAGGACACGATACTGCGTTGTTGACGGCGAGCCATCTGCGCGAACTCTGTCTCGAATTGCGACCGGGCTTGCATCGTCGCGGCCTAGCGCGGCGTCGACAAGACCATCGCCTGAAACGTGCCCGTGCACGATCGCCAGATAGACTTTTTGTACTTCGCGGCTTTCCCAGCTACGCCGCAATGTCAGTGCGGCGGTTGTGTTCTTGGCCACGAGAGTTACGCCGCTGGTTTCGCGGTCCAATCGGTTGATCATTTGCGGGTGGACTTCCGGCCCGACGTGCAGGCGGACCCGACTGATCAGGCTGGAGTAAGCGTCGCCTTTGGTGGGATGACAGGCGAGACCGGCCGGTTTGTTGATGACCAACAAATCTGGATCTTCGTGGATGATTTCGAAGAGCTCGCCATTCACTTACTGAAGCGGAAATTGACGAGGTCGTAATCCTGCATCACGTAGGTTTTGGTTTCGAGCCGAAGCTTGCCCGCACGCTTGGCCTGCGTTTCTCCGCCGGTCGTGATAAAGTCATCGAAACTGATGATTTCAGCGCGAATGAATCCCTTTTGCAAATCGGTGTGAATCGTTGCCGCTGCTTCCCAGGCGGTCAACCCGTTGCGGATCGGCCATGCGCGATTCTCTTTGCCGCCCACGGTCAAAAAACAGATGTAACCGCTCTCTTTAAAGGCGCGGAGTACCAGCGCGTCCGGCTCTTCGCCTTTGCCAACCACGACGGGCTTGTTGGTGAAGAACCCGTGAGCGGCAATCGCGTTGAGTTCATCACCGGTGAGTTTTGCATTGCGAACCGTGCCTTCATTTTCCAGATGTGCCTGTAGTTTTTGCAGCACCGCCTTTTCCGCATCCGGCGGATTGCGGCCCAGGCGTGTCTCAATGAATTCGAGGTCCTTCAACAATAAGTCCGGAAACCCTTCTTGGGTGGTTAGGATCACGTCCGAATCCACCAGTTCCTTATCGGCTACGACATCGACCTGGGCGTAAACCTTCTTATCCGCCTCGACCAATTGATGCGCCTGATCCAGCCGCGGATCCTTCACATTATGCTTCCCCAATACGATCTGAATGCCAAACGCGCAGATCTTCATCTGCCGATAACCTAAAAACGATTAAGCGAAGGGTCACGCAGAATCCGAGCTGATGTGATAACGCACTTATCACATTAAGGATAGAAGGTCGCCGGTTTTCGGTTTGGCACCTTGCAAAATGCTTTGTTTTCCGAACGTTTTGGCTTGGCATGGGGGAGGCTCATTGGATTTCAAACAGGGCGGCGGTGGCCGCGAAACACAGGTGATCGTATGAGCATGCAAAATGTAAAATCAGCTGAATCGGCCGGCGTGGGCAGAAGCGCGCCGTTCGAGGGTGGTTGGCTGCACGGCACGATCCTGGGCGTAGAGCCTGCGCGCGAGGTGCTTTTCCTCCTCGCGAAGGAGACCAAAAGGACCTTGGCTATCCGATGGGCGCCTGAGACGCAGTTCGCCATTGAAGGTCGTCCGAGTTCAAGCGCCGAGTTGCGCCCAGGTCAATCGGCACGCATTCACTGCCGCTCCGCTCGCCACGAATTGGAAGCGGACAGCATTAGCATGGCGCCAAGGGAGAATCATCGTTCAGAGGAAGCAAAAGTGATTCACCTATGGAGCGATACCAAGGAGTCGAATTCGTATGGAAGAAAAGAAGAATATCCTGATTGCTGACGACGACGGCACAATCCGGAACGCGTTGGCCGCCGTTTTGCAGACAGAAAATTATGATGTGCGGCTGGCGGAAAACGGCCGCGTCGCGGTGCGGCAATTCCTGCAAAGGCGGCCGGACCTGATCCTGCTGGATTTGAACATGCCGCGGATGGACGGCCGGGAGACGCTGGCCGCGATCAAGACCGACGACGCGCTGAAGGCCATCCCGGTGGTCATCCTGACCACCTCGGGCGCCGCCCCGGACATCGTGTCGAGTTATCAGCAC
>DATENK010000173.1:0-12292 GCA_035275085.1 Verrucomicrobiia bacterium
GCACAAGACAGGGTTGTATTTGGACCAGCAGCAGAACTACCGGATGTTCGCCGAGCTTCTGCAGCGCGTTTCTGGGGGCAACGTGCTTGATTGTTTCTCTTTCCTTGGCGGGTTCGCTTTGCACGCGGCGCGTGCGGGTGCGGCGAATGTGCAAGGGGTTGACCAAAGCGCTGAAGCCGTTGCTATGGCGCAGCGGAACGCCGCCTCGAATGGGTTTTCCGAAAAGTGCTCGTTCACGGAAGCGAACGTATTTGACTGGCTCAAGGCACAAATGCCATCGCGCCCGCACGAGCGGATCATTCCGCGATTTGACGTTATCGTGCTCGACCCGCCGTCATTCACGCGGAATCGGGCCTCAGTGTCCGACGCGCTTCGCGGCTATAAGGAAATCCACCTGCGCAGCTTGAAGTTGCTGAAGCCGGGTGGGCTTTTGTTCACCTATTGTTGCTCACATCATATACCCGGGCCGCTGTTTCAGGACTCGATCCTGTCTGCGGCGTATGATGCACGTCGCCTGCTGCGACGCGTCGCAGTCTTCACGCAGGGGCCCGATCATCCTGTGGTGCCGTCCATCCCGGAAACCGAATACCTCAAAGGATTCGCGTTTGAATTGATTTCGTACCCGTAGAATCAAAGGTGACGGTGTGAAGTTCATCAAAACCTTCGTCGAGGGTAGGCGGCTCCAGACGTTTTCGGGCCGCCCAAATCGCTACGGCGGGCACACGCTCGGGTTCTGGACGCGCCTTGTTCCTGTTCACAGCTTCAGGCGCCGGTAAGTCGAAGAAATATCCTACCACGCGGAATTCGGCATTCTTGGCCAGCGCGATGTATGGCGCGCGAACGACGCGTGTCAGGTTTGTGTTTTCGACGACGAACTTGGTCTTGCCATCGAAACAGGCGCGAATCAGCAACTCTTCGCGGCGGCGGGTTTTCAACATGTCGCGATTGATGCGGACATGACTGAGGAAAAATCGCTCCTTATAGAAACTTGATTTGCCGCTGGCCGGAACGCCGATGAACAAAACCATTTCCATAAGCGTTGCAGTTTCACAGACAGACCGCGATTCGTCACGTCTTCGCATCCGCTTTCGCTTGCGTTAATGCGTCGGCAACCTTTATGGTTCGGGTCCATGAGACGAGCTCTCTTCATGGCAGCTTTGTTAGCCATTACTTGCCCAGTGGCATTCACCCAGGACAGCCCTTCGGCCGTCGCTGAACGGGAGGACGCGCAAGAGCGCTACAAGCGCATGAGCGCAAAAATCGAGGACCTCGAAAATACCATTCAGACCTACAATCAGCAGTTCCAAAAAATGGAGGCTGAAATTCACCGTCTGCAAAGCGAACTTTCAAAAGTTCGTGAGGGCGGCCGCGACTCTAGTGCAAAGGCGGACATCGTGGAGCAAATAAAGGCGGTCGACCGAGCGCGCGTTGCGGACCAGGAAAATGTGATGAAAGAATTCGCGCGCCTCCGCAAGGAATTGCTGGGCACGCTTACCAAACCTTCCAAGCCAGGTTCGGGCGCTCTGGCTCAAGCGCCGCCGGCGCAAGCCACGGAAAAGGGGCTCGAATACGCAATCCGCGAGGGCGACACCCTCAATAAGCTTGTTGTGGCGCTCAACAAGCAGGGTGTGAAAGTTACGCAGAAGCAAGTGGAACAAGCCAATCCGGGTGTGAATTGGACTAAATTAAAAATCGGCCAGAAGATTTTTATCCCGTCGCAGAATTAAAGGGTTGCCGCGTCGAGGTGCCGGGGCCGCCAGCGAGGCATCGAAACATTTACCCGCGCTTGATTCCCAGCGTGGCTTCAAACTCGCGCGAGAACTTGTCCGCCCGTTCACGAATCTTCGTGGGCTGTTCCAGCAGCGTCGTCAGCATCCGTTCCGCCGAGCTGGGGTTGAGTTTGATGAGTTCGGCCGCGGCGACGATCAATGCCAGATCCCCATTAATGTCATGCCGCATCACTGAAAGCTTTTTGTTCAATTCGGCGATCTGTTCCGCGCTCACTGTCACTGGCTTATCAGGCAAAACCATGCGCGAAACGATGGCCATGACCCGCGCGGTTGGCAAGCTTGGACTTTCATTTTTGTGCTCCCCAGTGGGGAATCAGGCAGCTTGACTAAAGGCTTTCAAGCAATCATTTTGGCGGGACATTTTCGACTCATGAAAAGATCACGCAAAACCGCTCCTGACGTCAACCGCCGCAATTTCCTGAAAGGCAGTTCGGTGGCCACTTTGATGTCCATGCTCGGCGGCATTGAGTTGCGCGCCCAAAGCGCGCCCGAACAACCGAAGAAGCCGGAGGGGCCGAAAGTCAAAGTCGGCGTGATCGGCTTGGGCGCATGGGGGCGTGATATCCTCGCGACGCTCGGCCGCTTGCCACAGGCTGAGGTCGCGACCATCTGCGACACGTATGCTGCATCCATCAGACGCAGCAAGAACAACGCGCCAAACGCAGCCACGACCGAGGATTACCGAACCATCCTCGACAACAAAGAGATTACCGGGGTCATTATTGCGACGCCCACTCACAAACATAAAGATGTGGTGCTCGCGGCCTTGCAGGCGGGCAAGCACGTCTATTGCGAAGCGCCCCTGGCACATACGGTCGAGGACGCGCGCGCTATTGCTCTGGCCGCGAAGGCAAACCCGAAACTTTATTTCCAGGCCGGTCTCCAACTGCGCGCCGACCCGCAGCGTCATTTCCTGATGGACTTCGTCCGCTCCGGCGCGATCGGTCCCTGGGTGATGGTTCGCTCGCAGTGGCACAAGAAACAGATGTGGCGGCAGGATTCGCCGAACGCCGATCGGCTGAAAGACCTGAACTGGCGTTTGGACAAAGACATTTCCCCTGGCCTGGCCGGCGAAATCGGCGTGCACCACTTTGACTCCGCGGGATGGTTCCTCGGCGCGCAACCGACGGCTGTCACCGGCTTTGGTTCGGTGCGCCGCTGGACGGAGGATGGCCGTAAAGTCGCCGATACGATCCAGACCGTCTTCGAATATCCGGGCGGAGTGCAGCTAATGTACGATTGCACGCTGGCGAACTCGTTTGAGACTGCCTACGAAATGTTCTACGGCAGCGACGCCGCCGTGATGTTGCGCGGGAACAAAGCATGGCTGTTTAAGGAAGTGGATTCACCGCTATTGGGTTGGGAAGTCTATGCGCGGAAGGATCGCTTCGGTGAAGAAACGGGTATTGCGCTGGTCGCCAACGCGACGAAGATCGCGGCGCAAGGAGATAATCCGATCGAGGACGCGCCATTCACGAACACCCCGTTGTTCTATTCGCTCGAGAATTTTCTCGCGAACGCGAGTGCTATTGGCGGCGCAGTCGAGGATTTCGTCGCTGCCTTCGATCCCAAGGACATTGGGCAACTTAAGGCGCATCTGGCGGAAGTGCGCATGCAGCCGTATGCCGGGTTTGTGGATGGCTACGCCGCTACGGTGATTGGTCTAAAAGCCAATGAAGCGGTCAAAAAAGGCGAAAAAGTGGCCATCAAAAAGGAATGGCTGACCTTGGCCTGATTCTTTGAATTTTACGCACGCCTGACACGTTAAACCTTTATGAAGAATCTCTTGATTGCAGTGTCATTGTTTGCCGCCAGCATTGGTTTTGGCGCCGACCCAATGACGAAATACGATGCCAAGCCCGGCAGTAAAGTTACTTTGGATGGCACTTCCTCTGTGCATGATTGGACGGTCGAAAGCACGATCATCGGCGGCTCCATGGAACTCGGGTTTGATCCCGCAAACCCCACGCCCGGGAAAGTGCCGGCGAAGGTGACAGCCACCATTCCCGTGCGCTCGCTCAAGAGCAAAGGCAAATTGGATCCGAAGCGGATGGAAGAAGTCATGCAGGAGACCATGAAAATGCAGGCGGCGCCGAAGATCGAATATCGCCTGAGCGAGTTGGTGTTGAAATCAGCACCGAAAACTCCGACCGAGCCGTTACAGTTCGATTCCAAGGGCGAGCTCAGCATGGCGGGTGTGACAAACAAGATTTCGATGCCAGTGACAATGGAGCGCCTGGAAGGCAACAAGCTCAAGACCAAGGGCAATGTCACATTGAAGATGACTTCCTTTGGCATGAAACCGCCGGCGCCGAAAATCCTGCTTGGAATGATTTCCACCGGCGACGATGTGAAGGTTGCCTTCGAGTGGTTGACGCAAAAGGCAGAGGCCGCAACGGCTTCCGCCGCCAAGTAGCGATCACGCCCAGGCTTTCTGGAGGAACCCAATGAAGTTGCCGTGCGCAATGCCGGTGATGTCCGCTTTCGAATAGCCCCGCGCTGCGAGGAGTTCCGGAACGCGAGCAAGATCAGCGATGGTATTCAGGTCGGCGGGACTTTGTTCGCGGCCGAACGCGCCATCGAGATCGGAGCCAATACCGCAATGGGCGGCGTTGCCGGCGATCTGACAGATACGATCCATGTGATTGATCATGTGCTCAAGTAAGACGTTTGCGGACTCGGGCGTCGTTTTCCCTTTGATCCAACCGGGCACCATCATCCACGCATCCAGGGGCGCTCCAATGACGGCCCCACGTTCAAGGAGCGCTTTGATCTGGTCGTCAGTGAATTGGCGGTTGTGCGGTACGAGCGCGCGGCAATTCGAGTGGCTGGCCCAGATCGGGCCATCGAAGTGGTCGAGTGCTTCCCAAAAACTTTCGTCACAAAGATGCGTGGCATCCAGGATGATGCCCAGCCGGTCCATTTCAGAAAGGAGTTCGCGACCGCGCGCGCCGATGCCGCCGCTGGCGTCGGTGCCTTGCGCGTACGTGCCGGGGCCATAGTGGGCGGGCCCCACGGCGCGAAGACCTTGTTCGTAGGAGCGTTCGAGAAGGTCCAGTGAGTAAAGCGAATCGGCGCCTTCGAGGCTGAGGACGTAGCCGATTGGCCCGAAGTGCCAGGATTGCACGTGCGCGTCCAGGCTCGCGCGATCCTTAATCTGGACCATTTGCCCGTCACGTTCCATGGCGCGATACCAGGCGAGCTGACCCTGGGTCTGGGACCACGCTTGCTCGGGACTGTGCCAGCCGGGGAGCGTGTTCTCAGGTTTAACGTAGCGCGCGATCTGCGTGGCGACACAGAGACCGATGTGACCCCGGCGCATTTCGGGTAAACAGACGGTGCCTTTGCCGCGGTCTTTTTTGTCGTCGTAGTGGCGGTCGCGGTCGCGGATTTGGTCGATGGGCTGGCGCAGGTCGCGGTTCCACTCCAACGCGTTCATCGCCAAATCCAGATGCGCGTCGAAGATCAGCATCCGCGTTAACGCTGGACGGGCATTTCGGGGCTGAAGGTTTGGCGCGCGCCGTTCTTACTGTTGGTTGCCATAGTCGCGGAAACCTTCGTCCACGGATAAGCGTGATTGGTATCTGTCAGGAAATAAAACTGCGAGTTAGTGCCGACGTCCTTAAACTTCGGTTGCAGGGGCGCCTGAGGAGTGGCCGGTGCTTGCGGCGTGCCTGCAACGTGGCGCTGCTGCGGCGCTTGCGGTTGCGGTTGCGCGCCCGGTTTGGGCGCCGGAAAATCTTTGCGGAAATATTGACTAGGCGCTTTGTATTGGGCTGATGCGCTGAGCCCCACGATCCCGATGGCGCAAATCACCAAAGGCACTTTCATACCCGTACCATTGCCGAACCCTGCCAAAAATCAACCGAAACGTTTTCCCGGAACCGCGGACCTCGATTTTCCCGCCGCTGTTTACCTTTGACATCGTACTTCGCCCGACGTATTTGTCGGGCTCCTCAATGTGAGCAGAGCGGGGACTGGGTCCGCTTCTGTGGCCCATCAGAGCCCTTGCGAGTTCGCAATGGGGAATGGGAAGACATTAAACCAAACAAAGGGAAAAAGGGAAAACAATGAAACTAAAACTCACATCCGTACGCATCGCACTGGCAACGCTCACGCTTCTGGCTCTTGCATGGAACAGTTACGGCGTCACGCGGTATTTGCCAGCGGGGACGCAGGATCAAACCGCGCTCTTCCAAAGCCTGATCAACCAATCTGCCTCCGGCGATATCATCGTCGTCCAGACAGGGAATCATTATCTCGTTGGAACGGTCGTGGTGAACAAGAGCGGCCTTTCCATCCGCGGTGACAACGGAAACGCAGTCAGAAAAGCCGGCAATGTTTCATGTATCGACGTCACCGTGGGAGGCAACACCGTGGATGGACTTTACATCGACGGAGGGAACCGGCCGGAGCCTTGCATGCGAGTGATGAATTGCAACGCAAATCAAATTCTGAACTCCACGTTCCGCAACGCCGGTCATTCGGGCTTATTAATACATTTCAGCCATTTAAATAACATCCAGGGGTGTAAGGCCTATTACAATTACTTCGTCGGGATATCCCAGTACAACAGCAGCGATAACACGATCCAGTACTGCCAGATGTATGAAAACGGCGCTGAAGGGCTAACGATCGATGTCGGTTCGCACAACAGCCGAGTGCACCACAATTGGATCCACAAAAATAACCTGCCGCATCGCGGTGTCGGCGGCATCGGCATCGATGCATCCAACGGCGCGTGGATTTACCACAACACCATTGACTACAATGGATTTGACGGCATCAAGTTTCAGAACAACGTGTGTTGCGGTTGTGATGGCGTTCGCATCTACGACAACGAAAACATCAGCTACAACGCCGGTTGCGCCATCAAGATACGCCGCACTCAGCCCGTCACGAATCTAGGCTTTTGGGGCAATACCTGTGTCGGAAACAGCGGCGGTAACGGCATCTGCTACCAGTAGGGTAGGCTGGAAGCGGGACCGGAGGAACTCTATCAGGCGGGGTAATTCAAAGGTCCGGAAGCGAGGCGCTGCACCGCCCGGCTTCCGGACCACACGTGACCTCTCGGTTCCCCAGTCCCTTGCTTCAAAAATTACGCCGCCTGCACCTCTTCTTCGTGCCGCGCCAGCTTGAGCCAAACCTGGAACCAATCGGAATCCATCCACTCGACCAGCAGCGGTTTGCCGCAGTCGTGCTCGTGTTCGACTTCCGATTCATTTGTTTCTTTTTGTTGCTCCCGGCGTTTCATGCGGCCACCATAACGTCGCCTTTGATTGTTCGTAAGCCGGCAGCTACCCCCAAAGGCGAGGATAATCCTCCGCGAACGCGTGCGAGAAACAACGCAGACGCGGCTCCGCGAAACGAGTCAGCCCGGTAGGGTTTTTGCCTATGTTCGCTCGATACGATGTAGTGAGCGATCAACCGTTTCAGCGAGTGAGGATGCAGAAGAGGTGCTTGTCTGAGCGCAAGAACAGTTGACCGTTGCTGATCGCCGGTGACGCAAAAGTTCGCTCACCCAGTTCATTCTTCGCAACTGGTATAAATTCACGCGAAGCGCGCACAACGTTCATTACTCCTTCATCATTCAAAAAATACACCAGGCCGTTTGCCGCTACGAGCGACGCATGATGTTCACCCATACGTTCGGTCCATATGATTTTCCCGGTCGCAGCCTCGAAGCAGTGTGCGACGCCCGAGTCGGAAACAACGAAGAAAAAGTCGCCTGCTGCAATGGGTGAGGGCACATACGAAACTCCGCGCGTCGTGCGCCACATAATTTTTCCGTCGGGCTTGAGAGCGAGAATGTGGTGGTCCGGGTAACCACCCGTGATGAACAACAAGCCGGCGGTGGCGTTGTATACCGGCGACGCGACGAACTGTTCCGTCGGCCCATCTATCAGCCAGTGCAATTTGCCATTGTTCGGATCGTAGCTGGCGATGGATTTGTCGCCGGATAGCACCATTTGTGTCTTGCCGTCTAATTCACGAATGAGGGGTACGCAATAGCTGCGCGTCCTGTTCTTGCGTGGCATCTTCCAAACGGTCTTCCCGGTGGCCCGGTCCAGGGCCACGATGTACGAGTCACCATCGTGATCGCCGTTCACAATGATCTTGTCCTTGAACAGGAGCGGCGAGCTGCAGAAGCCGTGCATGCTGCTGAAGGGGCCGGGGCGCACGAGCCATTTCTGGTTCCCGGAAAAGTCGTACGCCGCAACCAACATTTCCTTTCGGTCGAGGAAGGCGACGTAAACGAATTCCCCATCGGTCGCCGGAGTGCTCGAGGCGTGACTGTTCAGCCTGTGTTTGCCTTCGAAGGGGGCAACGACCACGGTTTTCTGCCACAGGAGTTTTCCATCGGCGCGATTGACGCAAAGCAGCACGCGCGCTTCCTGTTCGGCGATGGCGGACACGGTAAAAATCTTATCCTCCCAAACAATGGGCGAAGCGTGCCCGCTCCCTGGCAGTTCCGTCTTCCAGATCAGGTTGCTCGTCGCCGACCAATGCACCGGGACGTTTGTCTCAGCGCTCGTTCCATCCATCCGCGGACCCCTCCAACATGGCCAATTCTCGGCCAGCAACACTCCGGGGAAAAGCAGCAGCAGAAGCGAAACTTTCATCCTATGAAATCAGGGCTTTGTTATGGAAGGCCAGCGGTCTGCAGAAAATTGCGGAGGCGTTCCCTGTCATGTGTTTCTTGCGCCGATCATCGGGCACCCTTCAGGGATGCTTTTGAGGACCATCAGAAAATCATGAGGTCTTAACTTGAGATCTGGTGCCAACCTCGGCAACCCCGGCTTTAATCTCCGGGCCCGCATTAATTCGGCTCTTCTCTGTTTTGAATGCGGATGTGAGAGACGTCAAAAGGGAGCTGGTAAAAGTTTGCGGCGAGCGCCGCTGAGATCGACAAATTCTTCGATCGGACTTTGCTTTTGGCGACCAACGCGCGATCACGGACGCGCTCTGCGGCTTTGCGCTTCCTTATCTGAAGAGATCTTTTCACATTACTTCCCGCAACAGTTCTTATATTTTTTACCGCTGCCGCAAGGGCAGGGGTCATTGCGGCCCACTTTGGGCCCGAGGCGGACGGGCTTGGCTTTCGAGACGGCGTCCACCGCCTCGCTCACCACGTCGCTGGGTTTCGGCGCGGCGGTGGCGGTTTGACCGCCGAACGCGCTGCCGGACCCGTAGACAGTCTTTTGCGGCGCGTTCCGGACGAAATTCTCGAAGGCAAGCATGCTTGAGGCGCTTCGGAAGATGTTATGGCAAATCTCAGTTTTGATGTTGACCATCAAGTCCTCGAACAACTTGAACGCCTCGGCTTTGTATTCGATGAGCGGATCGCGCTGCCCGTAGGCGCGCAGTCCGATGCTGTTGCGCAGGCTGTCCATCCCATACAGGTGCTCCTGCCACAGTTTGTCAATCGCGCTAAGGATGGTGTAACGCTCGAGTGACCGCAGCGCCTCGGGTTTTTCAAAAGTAGCCTTCAGCGCATAGGCGTCGCGCACTTTGTCGATAATGAACTTGGCAACGCCGTATTGGGCCGCATTGAAACCGTTATAGATCGATCCTTCCGGTGGCACTTCGGTGCCAGCCTCGGCGGCTTTGACGATTTCCTCCTCGGGCATGCCGAGGGGGAAATTCAGGTTCACCCAATCCGCCAAGGCGCGCACGTTCCATTCGGATACTTCCTGCTTGGAGGATGTGTGCTCATCCACCTTCTGGACGACGACTTCTTCCATGACTTCCAGGAGACGTTCACGGACGTCTTCGGAATTGATGATCTCATTGCGGAAGCCGTAAATGACTTCGCGATGGCGGTTCATCACGTCGTCGTACTCAAGCGTGCGCTTGCGGATCTGGAAGTTGTGCTGCTCGACGCGCTTTTGCGCCTGTTCGATGGAACGGTTCAGGAGCGGATGCGTAAGTTCCTGATTTTCCTCCAGGCCCATGCGCTCCATGTATTTGACAATTCGGTCCGAACCGAAAAGCCGCATCAAATCGTCTTCCAGGCCGATGAAGAAATGGGATGAACCGGGATCGCCCTGGCGCGCGCAACGGCCGCGCAATTGGCGGTCAATGCGGCGGGCTTCGTGGCGCTCCGTGCCGATCACATGCAGCCCACCGAGGTCCGCGATGCCGGGTCCCAGCTTAATATCAGTCCCGCGGCCGGCCATGTTCGTCGCGATGGTGACGCTGCCGCGCTGACCTGCGCGCGTAACGATTTCCGCTTCCTGCTGGTGGTACTTGGCGTTCAACACGGAATGCACGATGCCGACTTTTTTCAGCAGCCGTGATAAGTGTTCACTTGTTTCGACTGCGATGGTGCCAACAAGAATCGGCCGGCCCTGAGAGTGAATCTGCTGGATTTCGTTGACGACAGCACCGAATTTTTCGCGCTTCGTTTTGTAAACAGAATCGTTGGTGTCTTTGCGGATGCAGGGCTTGTTCGTGGGGATGACGAGCACACCAAGTTTGTAAATGTCAAAAAATTCAGAGGCTTCGGTTTCGGCCGTGCCGGTCATGCCGGCCAGCTTTTGATAGAGCCGGAAATAATTCTGAATGGTGATGGTCGCAAGCGTCTGGGTTTCATGCTCGACTTCGACGCCTTCCTTAGCTTCAACGGCCTGATGCAAGCCATCGCTCCCGCGGCGACCCGTCATCAAGCGGCCGGTGTTTTCGTCCACGATGATGACTTTGTTGTCCTGAACGACGTACTGCACGTCTTTCAAATATAGGGAGTATGCCTTCAGCAACTGCGAGAGGGTATGGATGGTTTGCGCCTTGGCTTCGAAATCCGCCTGCAGCTTGGCTTTCATCTCCATGCGCTTGTGCACGTCGCCGCCGGCGGCATCGATTTCGTGGAACAGTGAGATCAAATCCGGCAGCACGAACGCGTCCGGGTCTTTTGGGTTGATGAGATTGCGGCCCTTCTCCGTCAGGTCAGCGTCGTGACTCTTTTCCTCAATCGCGTAAAACAGTTCTTCCTTCTGCGCGTACAAATCCTTCTTGGATTGATCTGCGTGAAGCTGCAGTTCGGCGGTGTTCATCAATCGCAGATTTTCCGGATTCTCGAGAACGCGCATCAGCGCTTCGGAACGCGGGTTGCCGAGCTTTACGCGATAAAGCAGCAGACCGATTTCTTTTTCCAACGCGTCGGGATTTTCAACTTTCGAGCCGTCCTCGGGCCGAAGCTTCTTGATAAGCTGTTCGGCTTCCGTAAGGAACCGCGTGCAAAGCCTTTCCTGGTTGCGGACCAGGTTTTCCACAGTCGGCTTAAAACGATTGTAGATGTCATGGTCCACGTTCATGACCGATGGACCACTGATGATCAAGGGCGTCCGGGCCTCATCGATTAGGATCGAGTCCACTTCGTCGACGATTGCATAATAATGGCCGCGCTGGACCTGCTGATCGAGCGTGACAGCCATGCCGTTATCCCGCAGGTAATCGAAACCGAATTCGGCATTCGTGCCGTAGGTGATGTCGGACTGATATTGCGCGCGGCGAACGTCCGGCGGCTGATCGTGCAGAATGCAACCGACTGTCAGTCCAAGGAATTTGTAAACGGCGCCCATCCACTCGCTGTCGCGCGCTGCCAGATAATCGTTTACGGTCACGACATGCACGCCGCGGCCGCTCAGCGCATTTAGGTACACCGGCATGGTGGCGACGAGCGTTTTGCCTTCACCGGTCGCCATTTCGGCGATTTTGCCGGAGTGCAAGGCGACCCCTCCGATCAACTGCACGTCGAAGGGAATCATGTCCCACTTAAGGGGATGGTCGCGAACGATGATTTCCTGGCCCATGAGCCGACGGCACGCGTTCTTCACGACCGCAAACGCTTCAGGAAGAATCTCGTTCAAGCCGGCTTTGAGTTCCTCGTTGTCCGTGATTTGCGAAAATCGCGCTTTCCACTCGGCGGTCTTTTGGCGCAGGGCGTCATCGGGTAGCGACTGCAAAGAGGCTTCAATCTCGTTGATCTTCTGAACCAATGGCCGAAGCTTTTTCACTTCACGGTCGTTCTTCGAACCGATGACTTTTTTTATGATAAATCCGAGCATGATAGGCTGCTAAACCAATCCAAAGAACCTACGGGAAGCGGCCGAATGCGTCAAAAGGATTCCCGGCCTCGCAGCACGCAGTTGAAACCTCTGCGCGTTGTGGTCCATTTTGCTGCGCGATGAAGTTTTACGTTGGGACCAGCGGGTATGCCTATAAAGAATGGAAAGGGAAATTTTATCCCGAGGACCTGCCGGACAAGCAGATGCTGAAGTTTTACGGGGAACGATTTCGGTCGGTTGAAATCAATAATACGTTTTACCGCATGCCAAAGCAGTCCATGCTCGAAGCATGGGCGGCGGAGGTGCCGGCCGATTTCAAGTTCGTCATCAAAGCGCCCCAGCAAATCACGCATATCAAGCGCCTCAACGACGTTCGGGACTCGGTGGAATATTTACTCCAAATGGTGAGCGTGCTGAAGGGACAACTCGGTCGGT
>DATENK010000174.1:0-7106 GCA_035275085.1 Verrucomicrobiia bacterium
CAATTCTTCCCACACAATCGGCAGATTCGCTTGTCACCTGCCACCACCGAGATCGGCACTGCTAAAAAATGGTTTAACACGGTGGGTACGGACCTGGATGGCATCATCGCAAAGCGCACGGACGTGCGCTACATCTCCGGGGAACGTACTGGCATGCAGAAAGTCAAACGCGTTCGCACCGCCGATTGTGTCGTGGGTGGATTCCGGTATGGTTCAAAAACGAAATCGCTGGTGGGCTCCTTATTGCTTGGGCTTTACGATGAGGACGGCGCCCTGCACCACGTCGGGTTTTGCTCGGGCATCAAGAATCATGAGCGTTCTGCGCTGACGAAAAAGCTGGAGGCACTCATTCAAGCACCCGGCTTTACCGGCCGCGCACCGGGCGGGCCCAGCCGATGGTCGACCGAGCGATCGAGCGAATGGCAGCCATTGAAACCGACCCTCGTGGTCGAGGTCAGCTATGATCATTTTACGGGCGGAAGGTTCCGGCATGGCACTAGTTTGATCCGCTGGCGCCCAGACAAAGCGCCGTTTCAGTGCAAGATGGATCAGGTGGCGCCGGCCGGCCGCGGCGCCTTGGCGCTTCTGTGATTTAAGCCGCGACAGCGTGTTCTTGCTGTATCAGGCCGTTGCCATTCCCGTTCACTGCCGCGTCGCCATCGTTGTGGCCGTTCACTGCGGGCGCGGGTTGGAGGCGGCTGATCGCGGTATCTTCCTGTTCCCAGCCATAGAGACTCGCTACCAGATTGCGGCGGAGTTGGATAACGGCGGGATGGGAGGCCACGCGGCGTTCGATCTTGCGCAGTTCGTCCCAGGCTTCTGTGGCCTTACCTTGCTGGATCAGTTCGTGCGCGGCGAGGACAAGCTGGGCGTTGCGGTTGTCGAGGGCTGAAGTAGTCTTGAGCGATATTTGCATTTGCATGCTGGCGATTGTCGCTCAAATGAAAAAGCTGAGTAGGAGGTATTTACCTCTGCAAATTATAATCTATTTATTCAGCCAGCCCTAAAACCCCTGGAGGGGTAGGGAAACTCCGTAGGTTCGCTAGTCCATAATTTCCTTTTTAGGGCGATAATAGATTGAATTGCCGATTTGAGCGCGCGCGACTTCAGGGAGCACTCCCTCCAATCCTCCAAAGACATGTCCGCCCGGCAGGTCGAGGCTCTTTGTGCTAAGTCTCAGGAAAAGACTTTCGCCCCCTTTGAATTCAACATTCAGGTGAGCGTTCATGCCGGCGAATCTGTCGCCCCAGAGTGCCCGGACGACGTGCACTCCCGGTTTGAGGTAGCACCAGATGTATGAATCATTCGGGAGTTTAACAACGGAGTTGCCGTCAATATTCAACGTCGGCTGCGCTTTTACGGAATCATGGCGGTCCGCATACAAGAAGAGCAAGGCGTATTGCCGGGGAGGCGGAGCCGGAAACGGTTTTACGCCGGAGCTTTGCGGCTGCTCGCTCGCGCAACCGAGCAGCGACAGAAGAGCGAAAGCCGCAGATGTATTTCCGACAAACGATAATTTCATGAATGCTCCAGATGTAGTAATCGGCAGCAAGGAGAGCGGAAAGCAAAAACCGACACCGAGTCCTGGCCGCTTTCCGGTACGGATGAGTGATTGAAAGTGCCGCAGAGTGGGTTCATATTTGCCGCCATGACGTCCTACGAAATGTTTGCCATGATGCCGGGCGCGCTAGGCAATCGCATCCTCGAAGAAATGGCGGGCGAGGACAAAGCATTCTACCGAGGTATTCTCGATGGCGTCGCGCAGGCGCGCAAAGTGAGGACGGTTTATTTGGAGCGGCAGCCACGCGCGGACCGGCATGCCCTGGTGGTCGCCACGCTCGCGCGCCCCTCCATGGAGCCGACGGCGGCGAATCTTCTGCGAAGTTGGTTTTTGAAAAAGCAAAACCAACTGCTGATCGATTTCCTTGATGCGCTCGGAATCCAGCACGAAAAAGGCGTGGTCGAAGACCTGCCCGAGAAAGTCGATGACGCCAAGGTCAAGGCCGCAGTCGAGACTTTGTTGGGCAAACATCCTGCCGAAGTCGTCGCCTTATATCTGCATTCATTCCTTCATCTCAATGATGTGCATTGGCACAATCTCGAGGAAATCCTGTTCGAGGACCACCGCTTGGAATTGAAAAAGTAGGTCGGACGCCCTAGCGGAACCCCCTAGTTCACCCCATAGGCCAATTACCTGCTTCATGACCATCATCTTTTAGGTGAATGGCGTCAGGTTGGCACATGGACGCCATGCGAGAACCTATGCGTATAAAGGACATTTTTGAGGTCATTAAGGGGACTTTTAAGGAGTTCATGGAAGATAAAGCGATGCGGCTCGCGGCCGCTTTGGCATATTACGCGATCTTCTCCATTGGCCCGCTGATGTTTGTGCTCGTTTCTTTGGCTGGATGGATCTTTGGAGATGACGCGGTCCGCGGGCAGGTACATGGACAAATCTCAGGAATGGTGGGCGAAGAATCAGCCAAGACGATCGAGTCGATGATGGCTGCCAAAAAACTCGGTACGAGTCCGATCACAACCATTCTTGGGGTGATCACGCTGGCCATTGGTGCATCCGGGGTGTTCGGTCAGTTGCAGGACGCGCTGAATACGATTTGGGAAGTGAAAGCAAAACCCGGTTTGGGGATCTGGTCGTTTTTGCGCGACCGGTTTCTCTCGATGAGCATGGTGCTCGGCCTTGGATTTCTCTTGTTAATATCCATGGTGCTGACCACTGCGGTGCAAGCACTTGTATCCAGGGGCGGGCAGTTGCTTCCCATTCCTGATGCCGTGACAGGAGTTTTGAGTGAGGTTTTTTCGTTTGTCGTTGTCGGGCTTCTCTTCGCCATGATCTACAAGTTCCTTCCGGACGTGAAGCTTGGCTGGAGCGACGTTTTCACTGGCGCACTCGTCACGGCGGCGCTCTTCACCGGTGGCAAGTTTCTATTGGGCTTGTATCTCGGACGCGAGGGCACGGCCTCAAGTTATGGCGCTGCGGGATCAGTGGTGGTCATTCTGTTATGGATTTATTATTCGACGATCATCCTTCTGTTTGGCGCCGAATTTACGCAGACTTACGCTTTGAAACGCGGCCATAAGCTCGAACCCTCCAAATATGCCGTGCCCGTCACGCAAGAAGCGCGCGCACAGGAAGGGATGCCCAAACCGGAGAGCGTGGAACCGGAACGGGCGCGCGTGTATGCGCATCAAACGCTGGGACCGCTGTCCGCGGCTCCCTTGGCTGCAGGTGCGCCGGGCAGCCTTGGCGGCGGGCGAGTGGCCGGCCGCACATCGAATGGCACGTTGCCGAAAATATTTCCCTGGGCCTCGTTGGTGACGGCCATCGGCATTGGTGTCGCGACCGGGTATCGGATTACGCGCGACGTAAAGACGGGGCGGCATCACCTTTGAGTGCTGCGCCGCCATTTACTTGCGCGCCACGCGGTTGGACTATATTATAAATACCTCAAAGGATTGTGGTGATGTGATGTATGCCTGACGGCATGAGAAAGGTCATGGTGGTAGAGGACACGGAGGATTACGCCTTCATTCTGTCTCGTGCCCTGAACTACAGCCGCCGCTTTCAAATTGTGTGGCGGGCCAAAGATGGCCAGGAAGCGATCTCGTATCTCGCAGGCACGGGACAATTCTCGGACCGCCAACGCTTTCCACTTCCAGACGCGGTGTTGTTGGACATTAAAATGCCGCGCAAGGACGGGTTCGAGGTGCTCGATTGGATTACGCAACAAAAGCAGCGACCAAAGGTGGTGATGCTCAGTGTCATGGAGCACGAACCCACGCATGAGAAGGCCATCAAAGCCGGCGCAGACGAATTTAAAGAGAAGCCGTATGAGGAAGGGAAGCTGAAGGAATTTGTACGCTGGCTGGATGAGTGGATTGGCCGTTCCCGTTCGGCAACAATCGACGCACCTCCAGCACAAACTCGTTTGCAGAAACCGGCTTCACCAGGTAAGCCTCGGCCCCGAGGTCAAGCCCGCGATGCATGTGCAGCGGATCGGAGTCGCCGCTTAAGAAAATAAAGGGCACGCGCCGGCCCCGTTCGTGTTTGCGGATCGTTTCGAGCGTGCAAAACCCATCCACGCGCGGCAGGTGCAAATCACAAATAATTAAATCCGGAGCCGCTTCATCCGCAAGGCGAATGCCCGGCTCGCCATCGTCCGCCTCCAGTAGCTCATAACCGCACAGCCGCAGCAGCTCGCCAATGAACTCGCGATATTCGCTCGAATCCTCAATCACCAGAATCCGCGCCATGCTGCCCTGAAATACACCATATCGCGTGCCAGCTAAAATCACGTAACCGGCTGATTTACAGAGGTTTGCGTTCGGAGTGCGGTCACTTGAGACGGCTTTAAAATTCTGAACGTCTCATTCGGAAAAGTGACAGTGCTACTTCATTGCCACGAATTTCATACACACCGGCGCCCCAACTTCCGCCCTTTCGCCGGTCGGCATCAGCCGGCCAGTGTTCGCATCGATCCGAAAAACCACAACCGAGTCGGAGCCCTGATTTTCAGTCAGCAGAAACTCGCCTTTGGGATCGATCGCGAAATTGCGCGGCGTCTTGCCGCCACTCGATTGGTGTTCGATCAGAGCCACGCGCCCGTTCTTCTCATCGATACTATAGCATGCGATGCTATCGTGGCCGCGATTTGACACATACACGAACTTCCCGGACGGGTGGACTTCGATTTCGGCCGTCGAGTTGCCCCTCACTTCGCCGCTCAGTGTCGAGACGGTCTGTAATTCCTCGAGCGCGCCACGACTCTTGTCCCAGTTAAAGACGGTCAGCGTCGAATTCATTTCATTGTTTACGTACACAAATCGGCCCTTTGGATGAAACGCCAGGTGTCGCGGACCGGAGGCAGGTTTTACCACGCCAAAAGGCGGATCGTTCGGCGTCAGCGAAGCTTTTGCGGCGTCAAGGCGATACACGAGAACTTTGTCAAGGCCGAGATCACAAACCAATGCGTAGCGGTTCGCCGGATCGGGAGTGATGAAATGCGCGTGCGGACCTTTCTGGCGGCGCGGATCCGCGCTGCCGCCTTCGTGTTGAATTTTGGTTGCGGCGTCCCCGAGGCTTCCATCGCGTCGGACGGGATACGCCGCGATGCTCCCGGAATTGTAGTTCGCCACCAGGACAGTTTTGCCCGTCTTATCCAGCGAGACGTGGCAGGGTCCAGCCCCGTGCGAAGGCTGCTCGTTGATCTGCGTCAGTTTGCCAGTTTTCCCATCGATCGAGAATCCTGTGACGGTCCCATTGTCCTTCTCGTTGACCGCGTAGAGAAATTTCTTATTCGGGTGAATTGCCAGGAAACTCGGGCTCGGCGTTTCAGCGACGAGTCCGAGCGGAGCGAGCTTGCCCTGCTTGTCCATGCGCAAAGCGTAAATGCCTTTGCTCTTCGCTCCGGTGTAAGTGCCCACATAGACTAAATAGTCCGCCTGAGCCGAGTTGAGCAAACCCGTCATCACCGAACATAAAACAAGAAAGATGCGCATGCGCGGGAGCATTATCCTACCCTCCGACGCTGGCAAGCACGGTTTCGGCGCTTTATTTGCCGTGAGAATTCAGGCATATCGAAGCGATGATTTCTCGATGTATTGCGAGCGTGGCGGTGCTGGCCGGCCTGCGAGCCCTGGCCGCCGACCCTTTCAGCGAAGGCGTTCGGTCAACGCCGTGGCTTTCGCCAGCGGACGAACAGAAGAACTTTCACCTGCCGCCCGGATTCGAAATCCAGCTCGTGGCCGCCGAGCCTGACTTGATCAAGCCGATGAATATGGCCTTCGACGCACGCGGCCGTCTGTGGGTGACCGTCACCCGCGAATATCCTTATCCGGCGCCCCTCGATAAACCGGCGCGCGATGCCATTAAAATCCTCGAAGACACGAATGGCGACGGGAAAGCCGACAAGATCACGACGTTCGCGGACGGCCTGAACATTCCGACAGGCATTTATCCTTTCAACGGCGGCTGCATCGCCTGGAGCATTCCGAACATTTGGCTCTTCCGCGATACCAATGGGGACGATAAAGCGGATACGCGGGAGGTGCTCTTTGGGCCGCTCGGTTGGGAGCGTGACACCCATGGCATGAACTCCTCATTTCGCCGCGGGTTCGATGGCTGGCTTTACGCCACACACGGCTTCAACAATAACAGCACGATGCGCGGCAAAGACGGCTCGGAAATCAAAATGAATTCCGGCAACACTTATCGCGTGCGTCTCGATGGGTCGCGAGTCGAGCAACACACCTTTGGGCAGGTGAATCCTTTCGGCCTCTGCTTCGATCCGCTTGGAAATCTTTATTCGGCGGATTGCCACAGCGCGCCGATCTATCAACTCCTGCGGGGCGGTTACTATCCCAGTTTCGGCAAACCGCATGACGGCCTTGGTTTCGCGCCAACCATGATGGAACACGCCCACGGTTCAACCGCCATTTGCGGACCGTTCTATTACTCTGATTCATTGTGGCCTGAGGAGTATCGGGACAACATGTTTGTCTGCAACGTTATGACGAGCCGCCTGAATCGCGACCGCCTGTCGGAACACGGCTCGACCAAAATCGCACTAGAAATGCCGGACTTCTTGACGACGGACGACCCATGGTTCCGGCCTGTGGACGTCCAACTCGGCCCTGACGGGGCCCTGTACATTGCCGATTTCTACAATCGCATTATTGGTCACTACGAAGTTCCGCTCGAACATCCAGGCCGTGACCGCACCAGCGGTCGCATTTGGCGAGTCACGTATCTGGGCAAGACTCATCCGAAGCGCCCCGATCTTACCCGCGCCTCAGCTGATAAACTCATCGAAGCGTTGGCCGATCCGAACATAACCTACCGTATGCTCGCGACCGACCAGCTCACGGATCGCATCGGCAAAGGAGCCGTCGCTCCCCTGAAAAAGGTAATGGGAGGGCGACGGTCCTCGCGACTCACCGCGACGCAGAAGGTTCACGTCCTCTGGGCTTTGTTCCGTTTGGGAGCGCTCGAAGACAAAATGCTTGAGACGGCCGCACAAGATTCGTCTCGCGAAGTGCGCGTCCACGCAATGCGAATACTCACTGAGATGCCCAATCGCAAACTCGCT
>DATENK010000175.1:0-9395 GCA_035275085.1 Verrucomicrobiia bacterium
GATTTCATCCGCCGGCGCAGCGATCGCAGCCATACCTCCCGTAGGACTTCCGAGCTCAGCCATGGCGTTTCCCCGCGTTCTGGCAATGCGCAGCAGCGTGGCTTCATCGAATGCGCCCGCCCAATGCAGTGCGGTGATTTCACCGAGGCTATGCCCCACGGCGACTGTGCCCGTGATGCCAAGCAGTTGCAGCACGCGCAACGCCGCAACGGATGCCGTAACGATCGCGGGTTGTGCGAATTCAGTCGAAATCGCGTTCGCGCTCTCAGGAAGATTGGCTGCAACATAGAGTTCACGAACGCAATCAAACCGACGACGCCACAAGTTGCCATCCAGCGGGGCAGGGGAGGCTTGGCCCGGAAACAGGAACCCGATCCGCGAACGCAACGCTTCTACCCCATACCAAACACCGTCTCCCGTTTGGAGTTCTGCCTTCAGGCAGTCAAGTTTCTCGGCGAGTTCAGTGGGAGTGGAAGCGATTACGGCGGCCCTATGCTTTCCCAGCTTAAGCCTTTTCGATAACGCCGCGGCAACATCGCTCAGTTCCGCAAAGGACAATTTGTTCGCAAAACCCAGGACGTGTTGAATCTGACTCTGAAGTTCCGCCGTAGAATCCGCCGAAAACAAAAACAACTCCGCATCTTGAGCGGAGCCAGCCAAACAACGTTCACGCTTTGTCAGCCGCACCCGGCGCTCGGCCGATGCGCCCTCGAGAGCGATGTGCGTGTTCATCCCGCCGAAACCCATCGCGCTGACGCCCGCGCGCAGCGGGCGGTCGGCCGGCCAGGGTTCCGGCTCGCGCAGGATGCGCAGACCCTGTGACAAGTTGGGATGTGGTTCGTCGCACCCGGTGATCGGCGCGAGCGTTTGAGTATGGAGAGAGAGCGTCGCTTTGAGCAATCCCGCCACGCCGGCAGCGGCTTTGGTGTGACCGATATTGGCTTTGATCGAACCAATGACCGCCGGTGGTGCGTCGTGACAGCTTTCACGGCGAGCATCGCAAATCACTTGCAATTCTGTGGCGTCACCCACCTCGGTGCCTGTCCCGTGCCCTTCAAAATACTCCACCGTATCGACGCCATAGCCTGCCCGGCGATACGCCCGTCGCAACGCTTCCATTTGCCCGTCCACTTCCGGCCGCGTGATCCCGCCGGCGCCATCGGATGAGATACCCCAGCCGCGAATCAAAGCGTAAATCCGGCGACTTTGGGCAAGGGCGTCCTCATGTCGCATGAGCATCACAAACCCGCAGCCCTCCCCCGGCCAAAAACCGGCCGAGCGGCGGTCGTAAATCCGCATCAACGCGGGCGCGAGCGCCCCGGTCTTGGCGAAGCCGACAATTTCAAATGGATCGAGGCTCAAGTCCACGCCACCCGCCAGCGCGGCGTCGAGATCGCCCGCGGCCAGCGAGGAGCACGCGGTCGCGACTGCCAGGAGCGATGATGCGCAGGCCCCGTCGACGGTGTAACCTCCGCCTTTGAAATCGAAATGATTACAGATGCGTCCCGCGATGGTATTCGAAAGCCCACCGGCCAGTGTCTCTTCACCCACCGGGGGGAACGGCGCCTTGTATTGTTCCTGCACGTCGTCGAGAAATCCGGCGCGGCGATCGGCACTCCAACCTTGTTGTTGCAATGCCGCATCAAACACGCGCCGCACATAAGGCCAGCGCAGCCGCATCAAATTCGCGCGCGAGAATTCGCCCGTCAGCGTGTTCCCAAGCACCACGCCTGCGGTCGCGCGTTCTAAACCATCTGCATTCGCGCATCCGGCGTCCGCAAGGGCACGCGCCGCGACGTCCAGCGCCAGCCAATGCGCCAAATCCGCCGAGCGATACGTGCTGCCAACGACATGATAGGCGACGCGATCGAATTCATACCCTTCGATCACGGCCGCCTGGGCAGAGTACGTCGCGTCAGGCATTTGCTTGTCGGCGGCAAAATAATCTTCCATCCGCATCCGTTCAGGCGGCATCCGCCGGAAGGCGCGGCGTTGGGCGAGCACATTCTCCCAAAGCTCATGCGGCGAACGCGCATCCGGGTAGACGCACGCCATGCCCACGATTGCGATGGGTGAATGGCTCATGCGGTGAGAGGCTCGCGGGGATGCTCGCCCTCTGGGACAAGCGCGGGCGCGGATTCAGCACGCGTGGATTTCGTGCTCGCAAATTTCTTCCACAGCCACCACACGTGCAGACTGATCCCCCGGATCGCGCAAACCGTGACGAGAGCGAAAAACAATCCGTAGACGAGGTGGAGCATTTGGATGATTCCGTAAACCATCGCGACCGAAAACCCGAAGATTGCTTGGCGCAGAGGCTTCAAGGGCGTGGTCGCCGGATCGGGAATCATATACAGCGTGAAAAGGATGAACGCCGCGCTGGTCATCGGCGTGAGCGGCACATGCAGAGGTGAGCCGAATATCTTCGCACGAATCAATCCCTGCACGGCGAAACCCAGCACCCACGCTCCCACGAGCGGAAGCCGGCCGGTGAAACAGGCGTGAATCACAATTCCCGTGAGCAACACGACGCCCGGGAGCAGCCAATCGCCCCAGCCGGTGAGATTTTCCGTGAAATGATAAGGCGGCGCGAATCCAACAGAAGGAAACAGCACTAGCGTGGCCGCAACGCCGAAGTTCGAGGGGTTAAATATGTGCTGGTAACGACCTTCACCGACGGGCGCGCGAAAAATCACTTTCGAACCAATTGAAAGCACGACGGCGAAGACGACGGGCAAAAGTCTTTCGTTCGGATACAGAAGCATCCCGCATGCAAACCCGGGGATCAGCGCCGCGGGCAGGAAGTTGAGGAAATTTCCAATGCTCCCGGTGAACCGCAATTCACGATTCTTTGCCTTGGCGTCTACCCAATCCAGCAGCATTTGCATCAGGATCGCCGTGAGGACCGCCACAACCGGCGTAGCCCACGATTGCTCGAAGCCGAGGACCGTATGCCCGAGCACGTTCCAGATAATCATCAAGATGGTGAAGTACCAAAGCGCGATGAGACGCATCTTTGGATTCTTGTTGGGGTAGAACAGGACCGTGGTGTTAAACGCCTTGCTTTTCATGGGTTGTTGTTTTGTTGTGCCATGACTCTGGTCTCCAAATCTTCGGCCCGCAGCGTGTGCCAGCCAGGCTTCAATTGCAGAGTGTTTTGCTGCGGACGTCCCTGCGAATCGCGCCATCTCAGGTCCACACTCACAACTGCGTTCGTTGAAAGCGCACCCAATCCGAAATGGATTTCCGGGCTGCGTCGTCCCGAGTGCCCGCCACCGCCATCGACCTGCGCGACCAACTTGCCGCCATCCGGGAGCGTTGCGCGCGCGACGGCGCCGATTACCGGCGAGCCGTGCCGTAGCAACCGCAAGCCAAGAAACGTATTCGGTTGCGGCGAGTGATTTTGAAAGAAGTACGAGCTGCCCCATTGATTCGCCAGGGCGAAGTCCAGCAAACCGTCTCCGTCCACGTCCGCAACCGCAACTCCGCGGCTAACCATGGGTTCAGCGAACCCGATAAATTGCCCCACGTCATGGAAGCGATGGTCGGCCCCACGAACAAAAAAGGCACTGAGATCGCCTCCGCTGAGATCGGCGCCCGGTTTGAAGTTCGGCCAGAACTTCGGATTGTGAATCACCTGATCGTTGCTGGTGCCAAGGGCTTGCAGTTCCGGCCAGCGATTAATTGTCCCTTTTAGGAAGCCGACAGCCTGCACTGCTTCCAGCACACCATCGTTGTCAAAATCCGCCAGCTTGCAGTCCCACCCCCATCCACTGCGCGCCAACCCCAGCTTCTCCGCAGCATGCACGTATGGAGCGATACCGCGCCGCATCGCCGCCACGTCGCCAGTGCTCTGCCACAGAAAATGACTTTCGGTCAGCCCGAACTTCGTCGCGATATTGCTGACAAGAATATCGAAGATGCCATCGCCGTTCACGTCGCCGAAATCGCAGCCCATGCCCTTGAAGGAATCATTATTGATCACGCAGCTTTTCGGCGTCAGAAAATCCCGGCGGCCTTCCAGCACCGCGAATTCCAAATGGCCGGGCTTCGACCGATTATGCAGCAGCCGGTCCGGACCAAAATCGAATCCGAAATAAATTTCCGGCAGCAAATCGCCATCCAAATCGGCAGCCGCGATCGCCAACGTCCAGCCGCGGTTCACATCCTCGGGCAGAAGTCCGTCCACCCTTTTATAGTTCACGGCATTCGCAGCGGCGGATTGCCACAAAAAGAAATGCTTCAGCCCGCCATTGAGCGCCTTGCCCTTGCCTTCATGCAACACTTCCACGCCGCCGGCCTTCGCGTCGAGAATGTGCGCGCCGTCCTGAAAATAATTTCCAATTACCAGGTCCACGTGGCCGTCGCCGTCGAAGTCGGCTTGTGTTGCGCCGTTCGAAAACCAGCGTTCACCGGAAGTCGTAAGTTCCACCGCCGTGAAGGAGTCACGCGACAGTGGCGCTCCGCCGCTGGTGCCGGCTTTGCGCAGAAGGATCACGGGCGTGCGGCCCCAATAATAGATTAGCACATCCATCAGGCCATCCTCATTGAAATCGCCCGCCAGCGTGCCCATCGGCGCGGTGGTGTTCGCGTCGTATGGCAATGGCGCGGCATCTAATGCAAATAGTTTGTATCGTTCCCCGGTCCCAGGCATGGGCGCCACCGTCACTGTATCCGTTCGCGGATCAACATGAATGAGATCATTCGCCAGGCCGTCGCCATCCATGTCCGCCAGCGTCACGGCCGCGCCGAGGCTTGAAATCCACGCCGAAATGCGCTGCAAGCTGGGATGGACCTGCCGCACCGATTTGTGCGGCCTGCCTGGCATTTCTGACAGGGCGGTTTTTTCGAAATGGAAATGCCCAGCCAGCTTTGCCAATTCCGTTTCGGGTTCCGCGGGTGGCTGCGCCAGCAGATAAAGCGCCGCTATCGCCATCAATGCGACGATCGTAGCAGCGTAATAGCGGACGGTGCTCATGCTCTCAGTTCTTTCTGTTGTGCCAGCCGTTGCTGAATGCGGCGACGCCAAAGCTCGTATGCCGGCGTCCTATCCGGATCGTGAACCGCCGGCAGGTTTTCCAATGCAGCGTCAGTGAGTTGCGCGGCCGCCTTCGCCGGCATACCGCAAATGACGCGGCACGCCGCCTCGGTGAATGGCATGAGGTTGCCCGCGCGCTGCCGCGCTTTCGCCGCGAACGCGACGCCCTGCGCAAGCTGCGGCTGAAAATCCCCGCACGCCTGCAACAGGCTTCGCAATCCATTTTCCTGCAATTCACCGGCATAACCACATGCCAATCCAACGCCACTCCACAGATCCGGCTGCCGATGCAACTCGGATGCCACTATCATTTTTGAGATTTTTTCGGGGTCCGCGCATTGACTGAACCAGAGGCTGCGACCGAGTCCTTGATCGAACGCGCGCGCCGCGTATGCGGGACACCACTTCCTGACGCTCGTGGGTCCGCCGGCATTGTTCAGAGCCGCGACCGTAAGGAACCGGTCGGCTTTTCCAAAGAACCCTTGATGAAAGCCGTACCCGTCAATGGCAAGCCAGCGCAGCACGGGATCGAGGCCACTGAACACGCGGCGTCGCGTCGACCCAGGCATCAGCAAACGCGCAAACACCCACCCGAGCCCGACGTGCAACATATAAGTGTGCGCCTGTCCCGCGCCACCGAGGAGGGTTTGCCAGCGGTCACGCTGCCAGGGCGTCACGCGGTCCAGCAACGCCAACGCCATCGCGGCCCCTTCATATGCAAATCCGCGAAACTCATTCGGGACAGTATCCAATTTGAGAATCAGACTTGGCAGGCTGCTCTCCTCGAGCCCGGCATGATACCCGTCTACAAAAATTCGGCCAATCCCTTCCAACCGTTCGCGCATGCCGCCCGTCCCCTGGAAACCACGCCGAGCAAACGTCGTTTCTTTCGGAGAGATCCCAAAAATCAGTTTACGTATTCGCATTCCAACCGAATCTGAATCTGACTAAACCGCACGATCCTGTAAGGCAGACGCTCTGAAACAACCCGCAGCGGCGGGTACCGTGGTGACACACACCACACCTGTGGAGAACTTTAGAGTGGCGCGAGAATGATCAAACCACGCGAATAAGTCAATACCTGAGCCTTGGCGCAAGTATCACTTGGGTGCTTGCTTTTCACTCGACGCCAGCGTCGAAAGCAACTGCTCCACTTTCGCCAGGCGTTTTTCCAACGCCGCGATCTTCGCGTCCTTTTCTTTAACCATTTGATGCAAGCCTTGGATCGCCGCGAGCGCCACGCCATTGGCATCCACGGCCGCGATGTGTTTATCGTCCGATCCCAACTCGAACGCCGCATGGAAATCCTGCGCGACCGGTCCGACATGGTCCGTTGCGGGCTCGTTCGTGTAATGCCACCGCGTAATCGCGAGTGCGGCGACTTTTTCCAAAATGCCCTGTGCATCCACCGCTTGGAACCCAGCCTTTACCGTTCGGTCACTGGTGAGCAGAACGTTTTGCGCCACGACTCCGCGAACACTTAAATTGCCATTGCTTTCCAATCTCATGATCTCTGTGCCACCTGTGCCTGGATTGTCTGTGTTGTCGTTGTGAGTTCCTCCGGCAAACCATGCAAATCCCGCCGGCCCATCAGTGCGAAAGTACATGCGATAACTTTGAATCCCGATGCCATAAGCTGTGTCCCAAAGGTTAAGCATCTGCCGCATCTGCGCGCCAAAGGCCAGGTTACCGACCACCGTGAGACGCCCGTCGGCATCATTCACGAGCCGCACGTTGTGATCCTGGGCCGAACCCGTTCCGTAATGAAAATCGATGTATGGCGTTCCGGCCGCCGCCAATGAATTGCCGAGTTCTATCGAACCGCCTTGATCCGTTCTTAGCTGCGCGCCCGTTCCCCACAACAGCGGCGTGTCCGTGTTTAATCGCACGCCGTTTTGCGCGCGGATGCTAAACTGATCGTTCGTGGTCGAACTGAAATCAGCCGAGAGTGAGTCCGACCAAACAAAGCTTCCGGTATGATTCGCCTTGGCTCGATTGCCTGCGGCAAAGGAGTAACTGCCCCCTGCCACGTTCAGATAGCCGCCTGGAACCGCGCCGGCATAGCCGCTATTGGTATTGCCGTAGCCGCCGCCGACCGCGCTATCCTGGCCGCTGGCCACATTGAAGCGGCCTCCCGCCACCGCCGCGCAAAACGCGGCGCTAACATTTTGAAAGCCCCCGCCAATCGCCCCAAAATCGACTGTCACCTTATTGCTCAGCGGGCTCAAGAAGAAACTTTCGGCTCCGCCGCCGGCAATGGTCGCTCCGATGACCCCAGGACCAACAACATTCGCGGCTGAGCCTCCGACAACATTAACGCCCACGTGATTGGCATCCACCGATCCCGATTCGATCCGCAGCGCGCGTTTGTTGTTTACCCGCACTTCCAGCGGCTGATTGTTCGTGCTCCCGATAAACTGGCCGGTACGGACGTTGTTTCCCGCCAGTTGCCAGAAGTTTGTGGAATCCCCACCGCTCAGAATCGGCTGACCGTTCAACGTGGCGGTGCCCGTCGTTTCCAGGCGCACTCCGCCTGATGCGCGAATGTTAAACTGATTGGCTGCTGTCGATGCGAAGTCGGCATCCGTGGAATCCGCCCAAACGAAACTTCCATCATGCAGCGCTTGAGCACGTCGCCCGCCCGCGAAAGTGAAACGTCCGCCCACTGCATTGCTCGCGCCGCCGGGGATCGTCGCGTATTGCGCGTTCGGTATAATCCTGTTGCCCGCGCCGCCTCCAATCGTCGAATAAATCGCATTCGTCTGGATTGAGTTGCTTTGTCCACCGCCGATCACCCCGTATATCGGGAGATTTTCTGAACCCACGATCTGGTTGTCGCCGCCACCGGCAATCACAGCGTGATCGGCTAATGCGCCGATCTGATTGTTTCTTCCGCCACCAATGGACGAGATGAAACCTCGATTGGTATTGGCGTCGCCGCCGCCTATAACACTATAACCCGAAACCAGATTCGACCGTCCGCCTGAGATCGTTCCCCCCTCCGACAGGGACAGCACCCGGTTCCCAAGCCCTCCCGCGATCGTGCTGAAATGAGAAAAGGGCCGGATCGCGTTGTAGTTGCCGCCCCCAACACTGGCATAGGTCGCGTTATTGCCAATATGATTGGCGACGCCGCCCACGATCGCGGAAAACGGCGCATCATTTGAGATCGAATTGAGGTTTCCACTCATGATGCCCGCCTGAAACGCGGAACCTCTGATCTCATTGTTTGCTCCGCCGCCAATCGTCGCCTGGTGTGCAGCGCTTTGAATCGAATTGTTATTCCCCCCTGCGATGGTCGAGTAATAAGCGTCCGACCCTATGGTGTTGGCCACGCCGGCGCCAATGGAGGACCCGGCGGCATTGGTTCCGATCGTATTTCCAAAACCGCCCCCGACAAAAGATTCCCGCGCGCCGGCGAAAATTTTTCCAGCGTTGCCCCCCGCAATGACCGATTGGTCAGCGCCGCCCTGAATGTAGTTGTACCAGCCGCCGCCAATCACAGAACGATCCGCGAACGGTTCGATCCAGTTATTCACGCCGCCGCCCAGCACTGCGTACGATGCACCGTTCGTATTGCCGAGACCGCCCAGAATCCCCGAACCAGAAGCGTCTGTATCAATGATATTTGCGTAGCCGCCACCGATATAAGAATTGTTCGCGTTCGTCTTTATCAGGTTCGCATTGCCGCCACCAATTCCTGAGGTCGACGTTTGTTGAACGGCATTGCCGCTACCACCTGCAACGACCGCCCCGTATCCTTGTGCTAGGTTAAGAAGGCCGCCACCAATTATGGAACCGAAGCCGTCCGCGAAGTTCGCCACTCCTCCTCCGACAGTCCCAAAAGCGCCCGATACGCGATTTGAAAAAGTTCCGCCGAAATAATTGACCACGCCACCGCCGCCGATCGTCGCTCCAACGACTCCCGCATCTACCTGGTTCACCGGCGCTCCGCCGATCACGTTCGGAGCCCCGTTTGTATTCGGCTCGAGCCGCATTGCGCGTTGCCCGCCGGCAACTAATTCCAAAGGTCTGTCCCCGGTCGTGCCCAGGAACATGGGATTCTCAATCAGCCCATTGCTTACGCTGCCGGATGACGAACTGAAGATTGCATACGGCGTTGCGGTAATTGGCTGCCGCGGCGTCACGGCCGTGAAATCGGTCACACTTCCATTCGTCCGCACGGCGATCTCCAACCAGCGACTACTGCCATCGAACACGCCGGCCCCAAAATCCACCGTCGTTGTGAACAATCCATTACTTACCAATGTTGCTGCATTCGTGACCGGCCCGCCTATGGCGGACCCTCCTGCAATGACCCCGTAAATCGTAAATCGTAAATCGTAATTCCCATTGG
>DATENK010000176.1:0-2073 GCA_035275085.1 Verrucomicrobiia bacterium
TCGGCGACGGAAGCTTCGGCCTGTGCGATTTGTTCCGGTCGCGTGCCGGCGAGGAGCAATTCGTAGCGGCTGTTGGCGGCGGCAGCGCTGCGCTCAAGCGAAGTTGCGCGGCTCACGGCGCGATCGCGATCACTTTCGGAAATGGCGCGCTGTTCCAGAAGTTCCTTCGCGCGTTTGGCTTCGACACGTGCGAAGTCCAGGTCCGCAAGGACCGCTTCCCATTCCTTCTTCGCGGCTGTGATTTCTTCACGGCGCGGGCCGGCTTTCATCTCGGTGAGAATGGCGGCGGCTTTGTCGCGTTGCGCCTGCAACTCGGCCGCATCGAGCGCGACGATGATTTGGGCGTTGGTGAGGGTGTCGCCTTCCCACGCGCCGATCGTTTCGACGCGGCCACCGTAGCGCGAAGCCACGCGAATCTCGTCGGTTTCAATGGTGCCGCTGAATTGCCAGTCGGAACTTCTTTTGCATGAAGCCGCAACGAAGCTCAGGGTCCAAAGCAGGCAGACGGCAACTCTGTTGTGCACTGGCGCGCACCCTACCAGAGGCTCGCGCGCAACTCCACAAACAGTTATCTGACGACTGCGACTGGGCGGCAAAACGAGCCGGAGAAGCCGCGGAGGTTGATCGGCAGGCACCAAAGTTCGAATGGCTGCGGCAGTGAGAACAGTTCGTCGGGCAAACGCAATTCTTCGAGCACCCAAACGCCGGCGCGAAGGATAATTTCATGCGTGAGGGTGTTCTGCGGTTCGCGCGCGCCGCCAATGCTCCAGGCGTCGATCGCCACGGCACGAATTTTTTGTTCCACGAGCCATTCGGCGCCGTCGGGCGAAAGATACGGCGGATACTTTTCCCATTCGTCGGTCTTGGCGCGCTTCTGTCCCCAGCCGGTGGCGATGATGACGATCCGATCCTCCATCTCCATGCGCAACTTGCGCCCCAGCATGCTCGATGTAAATGGCTGATCGGGCCGGCAGTCGCGCATGTCGGCCATGATTGCCGGGCCGGTGAAGCGATCCAGCGGAAGTTGATCGATGCTTTGGGCACCGGCTAACTTGTGCAAGGGCGCATCCAAATGGCTGCCGGTGTGCGCCGTGAGGGTGAGATGCTCAACGAGCCAGCCGTTCTTGTCATGGTTTGCAATGATCTCGGAGCGCACCGGTGGATGCACCGGACAAATCGGGCAATCGGCATACACGGGCTGCGACAGGTCGATAAGGCGCATGGAGGCTAGATGCGTAAAAACAAAGTCGCTGTCGAGGAGGATTTGGGTGCTGCTGCATCTTGTGTAGCGTGAAAAATTGCGATACCATCCCGGCGTTACGCGCGCGTGGCGGAATGGCAGACGCGCCAGACTTAGGATCTGGTCCAGTAATGGGTGGAGGTTCAAGTCCTCTCGCGCGCACC
Organism: Verrucomicrobiia bacterium; assembly: GCA_035275085.1. Classification (GTDB taxonomy): domain Bacteria; phylum Verrucomicrobiota; class Verrucomicrobiia; order Limisphaerales; family DATENK01; genus DATENK01. The sequence continues at coordinate 1,405 of DATENK010000176.1, forward strand.
ATCCGAAGGCCGTTACTTCCCGTAGTCGCGGACGACGAGGACGGGGCAGCCGGCGCAGCGCACGACTTTTTCGGCGGTGCTGCCGAGCAACATGTGCTTTAGCCGCGAGTAACCGCGTGTGCCAATGACGATCAGGTCGGCCTTGTGCTCCTTGGCGACGCCTGTGATTTCTTCCCAAGCCGCGCCATGGCGGACGATGGGCGACGCGAAAACAGTCGTTGGAATTTCCTGTTCCGCCACGGCCGCGAGTTTTGCAGAGGCGTGCTTCTCGACTTCCGCTCGAAATTTTTTAAGATCCACGTGGACATATTCCATCTCTGGCGGTGTGAGCAAGGAACTGGCCACGTGCACGAGCAAGAGGTTGGCGTCGACTTGCTTTGCGAGATTGACGGCGTAACGAAGCGCAAACAGCGAACAGTCCGAGAAATCCAACGGGACAAGGATTTTCTTCACCGGTAACGGAACGGGGGCAGCGACCTCGGGACTCGGAGGGGTGCTGTTCATATCCGTGGTTAGCTTAGGCGCGGACTATAATGCAACTAAAATCCGTACACGCGGCGCAACCAGGCGCCGACAAGGTACGCTACCACCGCAGCAGCCCCGCCGATGAGAAGTGTTTCACCGCCTGCGATAAGCAACGAGCGCTTAAGCACGCGGCCTTTCGCGACG
>DATENK010000177.1:0-4131 GCA_035275085.1 Verrucomicrobiia bacterium
CATTGGCGACGGCGATGGTGACATCGGCAATGTTACGCACCTGGGCGGTAAGATTACCGGCCATCATGTTGACGTTGTCGGTGAGATCTTTCCAGACGCCGCTGACATCACGCACTTGCGCCGTCAGGTTTGATGCCATGGAGTTGACGTTGTCGGTCAGGTCTTTCCACGTCCCCGCCACACCCGGCACCTGCGCTTGTCCGCCAAGCTTACCTTCAGTACCGACCTCTTTGGCGACGCGCGTCACTTCCGATGCAAACGAACGAAGCTGATCCACCATCGTATTGATGGTGTTCTTCAACTCTAGAATTTCGCCCTTAACATCGACTGTGATCTTCTGGGAAAGGTCACCTTTGGCAATCGCGGTCGCGACTTCGGCAATATTACGCACCTGGGCGGTAAGATTACCGGCCATCATGTTCACGGAATCCGTAAGATCTTTCCATGTGCCGGCGACTTCCGGTACTTGCGCCTGGCCGCCCAGCTTGCCTTCGGTACCGACTTCGCGAGCAACGCGCGTCACTTCCGACGCGAACGAACGAAGCTGGTCCACCATGGTGTTGATGGCTTCCTTGAGCTGCAGGATTTCCCCGCGCACGTCCACGGTGATCTTCTTAGACAAGTCGCCGCTCGCCACCGCGATGGTGACTTCCGAAATATTACGCACCTGCGCCGTGAGATTGGACGCCATGGAGTTCACGCTATCGGTAAGTTCCTTCCACACGCCACTAACATTCTTCACGTGCGCCTGACCGCCCAATTTGCCTTCGCTGCCGACCTCGCGCGCCACGCGCGTCACTTCCTGCGTGAACACGCTCAACTGCGCGATCATCGTATTCACGATCTTCGCACTGCGCAGAAACTCTCCTTCCAGGGGCCGCCCATCCGACTCCAAACTGACCGTCTGGCTCAGATCGCCCTTAGCCACGGCGCTGATCGAGCGCGTGACTTCCGAAATCGGCCACACCAGATCGCCGATCAGATTGTTGACCGAATCCTCCATACCGCGCCATGCGCCGCCATTGCCCATGCTGAAGGATGCGCGCTGCCGAATTTTGCCTTCTTTGCCGACCGTTCGGCTCACGCGACGAAGCTCCTTCTCCATGGTTGCGTTAGTCACCATCATTTCATTGAAAGTGTCCGCCAGCTTGCCCTCCACGCCCGTCCAATTCGAAGGCAGCCTCGCAGAAAAATCCCCGGCGCGCGCGGCCAGCATCGCCTTTAGCAACAGTGATGCATCGCATAGCAGGCCGTTGCGTTCGAGCCGGCGCTTGGAAGCTGCGGCAGGGCGAGAGCGGGGAGGCGTTACGCCGGTCTCCTGGCCGGCACTGGGCGGGGCTTCGTGTGTTTTCATTTCGTTCGCTCGTTCAAATCATGCTCAGATGCGGGCGCATTCCTCGCGCGCGAAGACCATTCGTCGCGGAAGACCTGCACCCAATGCCCGCAGTGTGGCGGATATATACCCTACTCTGCTATGGGGAATACACCCTAGGCCGTAAGGACTTTTAGAAGCGCACGGCGAGAAAGATGACGCCTTGCGGTTGGCCAGTGTGGGGATCGACTGAAATGTTTCGAAACTCCCGCCCGGGTGTAACGGGCGCGTTTAAATCACTGCGGCTCAAAATCCCACCGCGGCGCTTCACTTCGGGCAGCACACCGTCATAGACTGCCGTCGGCCCAAAGACTCGCTGAAGGCCATTAGTCGCGGTCAGGATCGGCGGCGGCGCGGGTCGTGATTCAGACTGCGCGCAAAGAAAGGTGATTGAACCCAACAAAATAAAAGCCGCGATTCGAAGAGTTTTCATGCGCTTTCGCGGCCGAGTCTCCGGCTTGCGTGCGCTTTTGTCAATCGCGCAAAAACGAAGCGGGCGATTGTCCCAGGCCGCACTGCCCTGAAACGCCCGCCCGCTTGCGACCGAAGCGCAAACCGAAGCTCGCGCGTCAGTCAAATCGGATTAGTTACCGCGCGGAGTTTGCGACGGCGTCTGTGATGGAGTCTGCGAGGGCGTCTGCGTCTGGTTCGTGCGACTGCCGCTGGTGCTCCCGCTGCTGTTCGTCGATGATTGCGATTGCGTGCCTGAGGTCGTCCCGACGCTGGTGTCCGAACTGCCTTGGCTTGTCGTGGTTTCAGTGTGTCGTGAAGCGCAACCCACAAAGAGGGCCGCGGCTGCGAGAATGCAAATGATCTGTTTCATATTTTTAATCCTTTCCGTCATGTTCGGGAACACCATCGCCCAAGCTACAATGCCTGCCATGGGGGCAAATACGAGGTCGGCGGGTGGAAAGTCAGTATGCTACAGCCGCGGTGGATCGGGCTTGAATGGGGCCTGAAATGCCAGCACCCCTTTAGCTCGCGTCTTGCGCTTATAAACCTTATCGCCGCACGTCACCACGAGTTCGTCAAACTGAGGCCCGGCGAAGCAGACATTGGACAGCCACGCTCGCTGCGGTTTGGGGATGATGCTGTTCACCCGCCCCGCCTGATCGCACACCTGCAACCCAAGTTCCGTCGCGACATACAAATTCCCACGGGAATCAACCTTCATGCCGTCCGCGCCGCTCTGCATGCTGCCATCAACAAGGTGCAGATCAAAGTAGCGCTGCCGATGCGCGAGCGAACCATCCTCCTGAACCTGGAACGAATACACAAACTGCCCGCTCGTGTCCGCCACCAGCAACAACGATTGATCGGGACTGAGCGTAACCCCATTAGGACGATTGATCTTGTCGTCGACCATCTTCTTTTCGCCGGCCCTATTAATAAACCACACTTTCTTAGCGGTGGGATCAGTCACGTAGATTTCGCCTTTATGGTTCACCACGAGATCATTCGAGGTGATGTCTTCGGCGACAGTCGATTCCTTCCCAGACGTCTCGTATGCCACAATAGCTTTCTTGCCGTTCGCGCACGCGAACAATCGTCCGTCGGGACCGAACATCAAACCGTTCGCCCCGCCTGTGTTCTCCGCAAACACGGTCACCTTTCCGTCCAAACTCACTTTGTGGATGCGATTGTTCGGAATGTCTGTGAAGAACAACTCGCCTTTCGCGTTCACCGCGGGTCCTTCTGTGAACTTGTGCCCTTCACTCACGAGCTGCCACCCTTCGCCCGCCAACAAAACGTTCGTCACTGTTTTGCTAGGCTTAATCGGTTCCGGATAATCGCGCCACAACCACCGCATCGCAGCCGGAAAAATCGCGCCGCCGTGCTTACCATTGTGACCGCCGTCACCCCATTCGTGCTTCACGTCGTAGCCCGCAAATTCCAGCGCGGAAAGCATGTCCTGATTGGCCACCCACCAGTTCCCGCCGTAGATATTCAGGTCGTTAGTGCCGTCCTGCAAGAACACGCGGATCGGCTTCGGCTCGGTCTTGCGGATCAACGTCGGATAATCGTTACCCCCGCGAAGGCCCACGTACGTGCCGATGGTACTGAACACTTTGCTGAACGCATCCGGCCGCTCCCAGGCCGCGGTGAAAGCGCAAATCGCTCCCGAACTCGATCCCGCAATCGCACGTCCCGCCGCATTCGTCGTCAGATTATAATCTTTCGCCACCTCTGGCAGAATTTCCTCGAACAGGAAACGCACATATTGATCGCCCAGGCCGTCGTATTCAAAGCTCCGGTTAAACCGCGGTAATGCGTTACTCGAGGTCGGCGGCACTACGCCCGGATTGATGAACACACCGATCGTCACGGGCATCTCCTTGCGATGAATCAGGTTATCGAAGACCGTTGGCACGCGGTATTGCCCGTTCGTGTTGACGTATCCGGCGCCGTCCTGAAACACCATCGCGCACGCTGCCTTGCCTGGTTCATATTGCGCCGGCACATACACCCAATAATCGCGCACCGTCCCGGGAAAAATTTTGCTCGTCCACGAATGCTTCGTCACCCTCCCGCGCGGCACACCTTCGCGCGGCATCGCATCCGGACCCAACTTATAATCGTCCGCCGCCTGGCAAATTAGTGCGAACGAAAGAAATGAAAGCAAAGGTAAGCGCATGGGGTAGGACACTATGAAAGTCACACGCCCATTTCAAGTTACGCCAGCGCCTGTGCCTTCAGCTTCCGCAATTGCGCTTGTAACTGCAGCGTGTTCACCACGTCCGATTGAGTCAAGCCCGCCT
>DATENK010000178.1:0-5099 GCA_035275085.1 Verrucomicrobiia bacterium
GGCATCGAAGGGTTGCTCGAACGTGACCGTAAGCTGGAAAGACCCCCGCACTTTATTCTGGAGCTCCACGCGCCAGAGGCCGTTCGATGGATCGCGCTCACGGATGTTTGTGCCAAGAATTTCGACATTGGCGTACGTGGCCGGCACTTTCAAGCGGAACTCTTTGACCGGTGCATTTTGGATGTCGTAGTGAACGATTGCTCGGCCGGTCATCAGTGTTTCTGATAGGGAAATGACATTCACGATTTCCGCGCGTACCCACGATTCAACCACCTCGGTCGTGACTGTGAGATTCCACCCGTTTAATTCCTTAAAGGCCAGCATTCCAGTGCGAACATTTTCACCTAGCGCGGAAGCCGGCACTTCCAGCAGGCCATCAAACTTGCTTGTCTTTACTGCGATCCCTGTTTCTGAAGTCACCGACACAAAGCCGGTAAGCTTTTGCGTGCCGAGCGGCCTTACGCCGGCGAGTTCGAGCGTCGGAAGGAGGTCTTTGTGCGGGCGGCTCAGGTGAACCGAAAGGGAATAGGTGCCTATTGCCCGATTTCTTAGCGCGACCTCGATTCCTGGCCCGTATTGCGCCCAATGCAACACGTTACTGCCACCTTGGACAGCATCAATGCGAAAACCGGACGGCACCTGAAGCCGTAACGTAAACACGCCAGCTTTTTTGATCGTGTAATTCACATTTGCGACAAGGCTGACCTGGTCAAAGTCGACGTGGAATGAATTGCGGACCACAGCTTCGATCTGCGGGGTGATTGGCAATGCCTGAGCGATGATGGAAAAACTTGGTTTCAGGAAGCGATAAGCATTCAACACGCCGCTCACTCTCTCGCCATAAGCTTTCGTGAATTCCGTCCCCTCCACCCGTTGCAAATCGTGCGGTTCCTGCATGGCCAGTGCCAGTTCCTCGGTGCCGCGTACGCCGACAATCCCGGTTTCGCGAATAACGTTCAGCACTTGGGGCACGACGATCTCGACGGGGGCGGGCAGTTGGTCGATAACTTTTTCGGTTTCGACAATCAGCCGATACGTGGGCGCGGCACCTTTGACCAGTTCAACGATCAAGACTTCATCTTGTCCCTCCGGCGCCAATTCCCAGGTGCGGATCGAATCGCCTTCCACCCGGAGCAGACGGTAACCCGTTGGTATCCGCACTTTGGCCTGGCGCAACTCACCTTGCGTGACCTGATAATCGATGAGCGACCGCGTATTGACAGCGCCGTTACCCACCGTGACGAGCGCGGCCTGCTGCGCGAAGATCGACGCGGCCATGTCGGCGATCCGTTTGACTCGCGGGGTCCAATTGATTTCGACGCGATCACCCGACCCGAGAATTGCGTCCAGTTGCGTGTGACCCGGGCTGGCAGCTCTTCGGAACGAGACGGCGGTCGGAAAGTCGACCTCGGCATCCGCTTCATCGATAGCGACGGAAAATTTACTCGCGAGCGCGGGCGGAATAGCGAAGGCAAGCTGGCGCTTTCCGCCATCCCCGGTGAGTTTCACGGCGATCTTGAAATGTAGAAGCGCGTCACCTGCTGGGCTGACGCGGACGTTCACGGTATTTCCGTCCCGCAGGAGCAAGGAAGCCGGAGTGGAGACCGCTTCCTCGATTGCGACGCCTTCAGCGAAGAGCGGCACGACCTGATTTGTTGCGAACGTCGCCACTCGGATTTTCGCCTCGAAATGCCCGACCTTATCCTGAACCCGCCCGGTGTATTCGGCGGAAAGAATAGAGAACGCATTCGTCGACGCCGCATTGCTGCATAGTGGCAGGAACAGCGAAAAGGCGATCGCCGCAGCGGCAGGGCCCGGATTTAATTGCGGTGCCGGGCTGCGCCGGGGCCAGTATTTGCGCACCAGCCAGAAAAGTATCGCCAGCAGCAATGCGGGAGTGAGGATAATGAGCACCAGGTGTAGCGCGCGAACGGCGACGAGCATGCTCACGACAGCGCCGAGGCTAAGCGCAAGGCCAAGAGCACTTCTGAAGCTGCTGCGCCGCCATTCGCGCCAAAGTATGATCAGGCCGGCCACCAGCACGCCGAGTTGCAGCATCGAACGCCACGTCACAAACCATTTCTCCTTCATGACGGAAACCTTTACGGAGAGCGGTTCGTCTGTGGCGTTCATCACTTTGGTGAACGTGAATGGCTGGCCAACCCGTGGCAGATCAACACGGACGGGCCGGATTCCCGTCTTGGTAGCATTAGTCCTTGTCACGCCAAGCTGGCCCGCGAAGGCGCCACTTTCTGCCACCGCTGGCATTTGCACGGGTGCAGTGGCAGCAGGCGGGTCCGATGGATGTGCAGGCATGGTTACTTGAGGCACAGGTCGCGCGAGCCGCGAGTAAAATGAAACAAAGCGCCGCCAGCCATCGAGCAAACCGTAAGTCGTGCCGCGCGCAACATCCATATTGCCACCGAAACCGCTCAACCGGCGGGTAGGCGGAACGTAGAGCTCCCATTCGGCGTAGGTGTTGGGCACGTCGGTTTTTGGCGCTACCAGCGCCATGCTTCGCGGGAACGCGGCGGCCTTGAGCGCATCGAATTTCTGTGCATACACGATATCGACGCCAAACGCCTGGTCCCGATTTGCGCTGCGTGGCAGGGAGACGGCGAGCCAAGCGCCATCAAGTTCACCTTTTACAGGCTCGCCATTCACGTAGCAGCCCCAAAGCGTCGCGCCGGCAGGCAGACGGAATTTTTGATACTGCTTGTCATTGTTCTTCACCATGAACGAAGCCTGCGTGACCATTTGCCCTTCTTCCGTCACAACACTGGTAAGCTGCGTGCGGTCGGCGACAGCGTCGAGCACCGGTACCTCCTGGTAGCGTGTGACGTTCAGCGCGAGCGCAAAAGCGGGACCACTATATCGGTAGGCCAACAGGACCGGGCGTGTTACGAGGCTGCGGTCTGCATCGGACAATTCAGATTGGTCAATCACGCGCAATGGATCGAGGACGCTCGTTGGTTCGAGCTTCAGATTCGACGCACTCGTGATTGCCAATGAGCCGCCTTCGCGCTCGATGTCCACCCCATGTGCACCCGCCAGATCAAGCGTGGCGCTCCTGGGATCAAATTGGTAATCGTAAGTAATTACGAGTGTGTATCCGCCCCAGGCCTTGTCCTGCAGCGTAATGGTCCAGACGTCCGGAGCGGCAACCGATTCCTTTCGGCGAATATTGGCGCCCGTGAACTCCACGTTCTTCCAATGTGCGGGCAGGCGAACCCGAAATTCCTGGACGCCCTGGTTGATGATGCCGTAACGGATCGTCGCGCTACCGCCCACCAAACCATCGCCGATGGTCACGAGGTTGAACACTTGGGCCACGATGCGCGCTGGCAGCCTTTCAGCCGCCACAGTAAGTCGCCAGTCCGGTTGCTCTGAACGAAACGCAAGCGCTTCGTCGGCGTTGCCAGCGACCGGTTTTTCACGAACTCCTGCGAGATCCGAACCGGTCTTCAGCCGAATACCGAGCGCTGCCCCGACACCGATCTCTGCCGTTTCATTGGTCGCTCCGGCAGTACGGAGCGGCAGAACCGTGACTTGTTGAGGAAAGGCCGTTTGCGGTTGCTCGAGCTGCACGTTGATTTTGCGGATGCCTAAAAGGCGACTGGAAAAATTCACGCGCAAAACTCCATTGTTCGTTCTCCATTCATCAATTCCGTCACCCGTAACGTCTGCGACCGTGAATCCCGTCTGCGGCGCTAACTCAACGAAGTACAAACCGGATTTTTCCACGACGAAACTGAGCGCATGGCTGACCAGCAGCCGAGTTTCCTCGAGTCGAGCGCTAACTCGATCCGAAACGGTCACCAACGGTTCAATGCGTTGCACACGTGCGTTCAACTCGAACGGACGGCCATAAAAGCGAAATGCTGCGACCGAATCTTTTGCGGCGTTCACCTGCCGCAGTCCGGCAACGGCTTCAGTAATCACAGCCACGTCATCTGCCGCGATGGTGAATGCGCCGGATTCACGCTCAACATTCAAAGGCCGAGGCAGAGCCAAGCGTAGCGTCGCAGGGGTGTTCTCGATCGTTTGTTCCGTATTCAGGACGAGCACGTAGTTCTTTTCAACCGCTCGCGTGAACTCGATGTTCAGCGTCTGGCTTTCGCCCGAGGGCGACACCTGCCAATCGCGAATATAATCACCCTGGACGCGCGTGATCGTATGCCCGGCCGGCACCTCGATTGTAAGTTTGGATACGCCTGACTGCAAAATCTCATAACGAAATTGCGTCGTATACTTGATGACCGCAGGTGTCACGAGTGCCGAAGCGGTGGTGTCCACCGTCAGTAACGATTTGCGGGCGACCTCGGCAGTCTTGCTTTGCCAACGCAGGTGAACATTTCGGTCGCTTCCAAGGAATCCATCGACACCGGTTAAGGAATTCATGTCAACACCCGGCCCGGCCTGTGCCGACACTTGCGCGATTGCGGCCGGTGGGCCGGTGAAGTTGATTTCGTTCCATGGCTCCGATTTGGCGATTTTGGCTATTACATCAAAACTCAGGCGGTATGAACCCGGCAGCGTCACTATCAGGCGATACTGCTTTGCTGGGGAAGCTGACGTTATTATTCGTAATCCGTCAGGCATCTCTGGTGCAATTACCGCGACATCGCCTTCGAACAGCGGTCCGGAAATTTCGTTTGTGACCAGCGATTCCACGTCCAGCGTGACGGCAAAACGTGCTTCGGTTTCCGTGACTTTGCCGGCGTAGCGAATTTGCTTAAAAATGAGATTGGTCACTGTTGTTGGTATCATCGTGGCCATCGCTGGAATGATCCGGGGCGGACTGGTGCCGCGCGAAATGATCTGCATGCCGTTCAGAACCGGGATGCCATTCGGTCCGGCTGAAACATCAATCAACACCGGTTCGCCTCCGCTGACTTCCACATCCCGGAAAACGACAAACCGATATGGCCCGGTGCTGCCGGGCGCGGACGACGGTCCGAAACTGTTCGTCCCCATTCGCAGCGTGAAAATGCTATTCTGCTCGCCAGTTACGTCTGCATCCGCGTGTCCATACAAATAAAAGTGGTAGCGGGCAGGCTCGAGGCCAAGGATGGCCACGGTTATGTTGCTGCCGTTTT
>DATENK010000179.1:0-8669 GCA_035275085.1 Verrucomicrobiia bacterium
TCGCGTAGACGAATTGTTCCCATGGGCGGTGATACCGGGATTCGGTTTGTTGCTCCTGGAAATTCTCCTGAGCCACACGATTTGGAGGAGATTGCCGTAATGCGTTTCGAACACCGCGAATTGCTCTGGTACACGCTGCTGCTAATCCCGGCGCTGACGGCATTTTTCTTTTGGTCGTGGCGCAGACGGCGGCAGTTGATTGCGCAATTTGTCCAGTCACGGCTATTGGCCCACCTGACCGTCGGAGTCTCAGCCCGCAGGCAACAGATGCGCATGATATTGCTGGTCGCCGCGTGTGGATTATTGATGCTCGTGCTGGCACGGCCGCAATGGGGCTTCTCGTACGAGGAAGCCCGGCAGCGTGGACTGGACGTGATCGTCGCAATCGACACCTCGCGCAGCATGCTGGCCGCGGATGTGAATCCGAACCGTCTGACCCGCGCGAAACTCGCCGCCCTGGACTTGAAGCGACTTGCTCGCACTGATCGGGTCGGGCTAATCGCCTTCGCTGGTAGCGCGTTTCTGCAATGTCCCTTGTCCTTCGATGACGAAGCGTTCCGCCAAAACGTTAATTCTCTGGACGTAAACATCATTCCGCAGGGCGGTTCGGCACTAGCCGAGGCGATTGAAACAGCCCGCGCAGCCTTCGAGCGCAAAAACGACAATTACAAAGTGCTCGTCCTTTTTACTGACGGCGAGGACAACGCCGGCGAGGCGATCGATGCCGCAAAAAAAGCCGCAGAAGAAGGCCTGCGGATTTTCACTGTGGGCGTAGGCACGGCCAATGGCGAGTTGTTGCGCATCAACGACGGCAAAGGCCGCACAGATTACATTCGCGACGAGCAGGGTAACGTCGTGAAATCGCGCCTTAACGAGAAATTGCTCCGCCAGCTCGCTGAAACAGCTCACGGCTTTTACATGTTGCTCGCCGGCGCCAACACGATGGACTTGCTTTACGAACGTGGCCTGGCGCCGCTTCCAAAGGCTGAGCTTGGCGGCCGGCACATCAAGAAATACCATGAGCGATACCAGTGGTTTCTCGGGCTCGCAATTATGCTATTGTTGACTGAAATGTTCTTGCCGGAACGAAAACGGGTTCGCCGCACGGAAGTCGCACCCGCGGCAGCATTCGCACGCGCAGCTTTGGTTCTTGTGCTGGTGGCCACGGCCGCCGCCGCTTCACCGGCCCGCGGGCTGCAGCAGTATGAGGCCGGCAAATATCAGTCCGCGTTGCGCGAATACCGCAACGCGCTGCGTGAAAAAAAGGACGATCCCCGCTTGCACTTCAATGCGGGCACGTCCGCGTACCAGGCACAGAATTATGAAAAGGCGGTCGAATATCTGAATTCCGCGTTGCTAACTTCGGATCCGGATTTGCAGGAACGCACTTATTATAATCGCGCTAATGCGTTATATCGTCTCGGAGAGGCCACCACCGACCCAAAAGAAAAGATGCAGCAATGGGAAGATGCTGTATCGAGCTACGAGAGCGCTTTGAAGCTGAATCCCAACGACGCGGATGCCAGGTTCAATTTGGAACTTGTGAAAGAAAAGCTCGAAGAGCTCAAAAAACAACAACAACAGCAGGACCAGCAGTCCAAGGACGACCAGAAGAAAGACGACAAGGACAAACAGGACCAGAAGAAGCAGGACCAACAACAACAGAAGAAAGAGGACCAGTCCAAATCCGACCAATCAAAACAGCAGCAGGAAAAAGATCAGCAGCAACAACAACAGGAACAGCAGAAACAGGATCAGGCCAAAAAAGAGGAGCAGAAAAAACAGCAGCAGTCGCAGGCGCAAAAGGGTGATAAGGACAAGGACCAGCAGCAGCCCCAGGGCGAAGGCACTCCCATGCGCGCCATGCCCATGACAGAGCAGCAGGCGATGCAATTACTGGATATGCAAAAGGGCGAAGAGCGCCCCATGATTTTCATCCCGCAATTCAAAACCAACCGCAACGATCGCGTTTTAAAGGACTGGTAACATGACCGTCCAGGTGGGATTGCTGCTGGCGATCGTTGTCCTCGCAGCCATCCTGTTTTGGCGCGAAACAATTTCCGCGGACATTATCGCGATCGGCGTGCTGCTTGCGCTGATCCTCACACGCTTAATTCCGAGCAAAAACGCCTTCGCCGGTTTCGGCAGCGATGCCGTCATCATGATCCTGGGGCTCTTGATCATGACCACCGCCCTGCAACGCACCGGCGTCATCGATCTGGTCGGACGGGCGATTTTAAGCAGAACCGGCGATAACCCCCGATGGATTCTGTTGATCATCATGCTCTCCGCGGCGGGAATAAGCGCCTTCATCAGCAATACGGCGGCAACGGCCTTCTTTCTCCCGGTCGTGATCGGCATCGCTCGCAAATCGAAGATCGGCCCGTCCAGGTTGCTGATGCCGCTGGCCTTCTCATCGATCCTCACGAGCTCGGTAACGCTCGTCAGCACTTCCACCAACATCGTGATCAGCGGGATGCTCCCGAACTATCGGATGCGCCCGATGGGCATGTTCGAACTCGCCCCAGCGGGGGTTCCGGTCGCCATTGCGGGCTTGCTCTACATGTGGTTTATCGGCCGCCGCATGATTCCGGATCGCGCACAGCCAGCCGACCTTACGGAGCAATTCGGTGTCCGCCCATATTTGAGTGAAATCGTCATTCAACCCGGCTCAACCCTCGCCGACAAGACCCTGGCCGAAGCCAAAGTCGGGCACGCTCTCGGCCTCACCGTCCTGCGCATCGTGCGCGACAAAGATCAGCACCTCGCCGCGCATGGTGAAACTGCTCTCAGAGTTGGCGACATACTGTTGGTCGAAGGCACGCAAGAAAATATCGTTAAAATCAAGGATGTTGCGGGAATCGAAATTAAGGCCGACGTGCAACTTGCGGACCCGGATCTTGAAGCCGGTGACATGGCGTTGGTCGAGGGAATAATCCTGCCTGGCTCGCAATTGATCGGCCGCACGCTCAAGCGCTTCCATTTTCGTGAACGCACCGGTTTGCAGGTGCTTGGCGTCAATCATCACGGTCAAAATGTGGTCGAAAAAATTAGCCAGGTCCCTTTAAAACTTGGCGATGTGCTGCTGCTGCAGGGCCCGCGCGCAAACCTCCAGCGCATGCACGAAGAGAATCTCTTTCGTTTGCTAAACCCCATCGCGCAGATGGAAGAGAGGCGGCCAATTGTTCGGCGCGCGCCGATTGCCATCGGTATTTTCGTGGTTGTCCTCGCGCTCGCGACATTCAAGACAATCTCGTTTCCGGTGGCTGCGATGCTCGGGGTGTTACTGGTCTTTGCCACGCGCTGCATTACACCGGAGCAGGCATATGCGCGCGTAGAATGGAAAGCGGTGATTCTGATTGCCTGCATGCTGGCACTTGGTGACGCCATGGAAAACACCGGCACGGCAAAATACCTCGCCAGTCTGCTGGTCTCAGCCGCCAAGGGATCAAGCCCATATTGGCTGCTAAGCGCTTTTTTCTTTTTGGCTGTCCTGCTCACGCAACCCATGTCGAACCAGGCCGCCGCAATCGTCGTGTTGCCGATTGCCATTCAAACCGCCCTTCAAGCCGGCCTCAACCCCCGCAGTTTTGCCATGATGGTCGCGATCGCCGCCAGTTGCTCATATCTGACACCGCTCGAACCCTCGTGCCTCATGGTCTACGGCCCGGGACGCTACCGCTTTCGCGATTTCCTCAAAGTCGGCGCTGGTCTGACCTGTCTAATTTACGCGATTGCGATTCTAACAGTCCCACGCGTCTGGCCGCTGCATGGATAAATTATTTATAATACTCTCCCTTTGCTTCTCCGCTGCCGCCACCGACCTGCAGCCGGTGTACGGGATCAAAGACAAATTCAGCACCGGCACGGACTTCGATTTTCGCAAAGCGAAACCTCCTTCCGAAGCTATCGCCTTTTACGCGGTCGTAACCAACACGTGGCCGACTGGCCTCATCCCGATCTTTGCGGTGGAAATGACCAACTATGTTGAACTCCGCCGCCGCCCGCGGCGTGGAAAGGAGAATGCGACCGAGCCCCTCTTTTTTGCCGTGCCGCCGCGGGATGAGCCAGAAGCCACGAAAATCGCCGGACGCTGGGAAGTCGAGGCCATTCGCTATAGCGGCACAAAAGATTTTCCCATTTGGGAACTCGCGGTTGAAGGCGACCAGGTATCCGGACGTTTCGATCAGAACACCGACTATCGCTTTGCTTACCTCATGGGAGGCACGTTCCGCTCGAACGCCGTCGAATTGCGTGTTGAATACATCAACGATTCCTACATCATTCAAGGCACGTGGAGTGTCGACACAATGAATGGCCGCTGGCGCCGCGCCGATGACTCCGAGGAAGGTCCATGGCAAGCAACGCGTCCACCGGCAGACGTGCCGGCGAAGACAAATTTAATCAACCTCTACGAATGGCGCCGGGCATCCGACGATTCGCGCCGTTACGCGGTCGAAACAGAAAAACTCGGTCCGGACTGGACCCGTGCGCGACGGCCACTCTGCCGAGTTTGGTTAGCTCCCTAAGATGTGCGCAATCAAGTCCGCCATGGCCTGTGGCGGCAGGGCTGCTTCCAGGCCTTCGGGCATCAGCGACAGCGCCGAACTCGAAACGTCCCTCAAGTCGGCTCGCAAAATCGTTTCCTCCACTCCGCCAGCGCTCCGCATCGTGATGCTGTTCGCCGTTTCAGTCGAAATAATGCCGCTAATTTCGCGACCATCTTTCGTCGTCGCAGTGTAAGCGACGTAACGGTCTTCCATCGCCTGGTTCGGGTCGAGGATCGCGACCAACAAAGCCTCCACGGATTTGCCGCTTACCATTCCAAGATCCGGCGCAAGGTCCGTTCCCTGCCCCTTCAATCGGTGGCACGTCGCGCAATGTTGCTGGAAAAGCGCCGCCCCTTTCACAGGATCGCCCTTGAGTCGGGGAACACTCTCGTACTCCTTCAAAACAGCGGCGCGATTCGAGCGCGGCGCCCCGAACGCTTTCCGTGCGCGTTCACCCAATTGCTGCGCTTTTTGCTGGTACGCCGTGCCGATCTCGTTCCGGGAAATGGTTCCGACTTCCACAGCGTCGATCAACGCTGTGCCATATTCGGCTCGGCTGAGCAACAAGGTGAGCACCTCGTTTCGGATCCCGGGTCCAAAGTGTTTCCAGTGTTGCACCAATATTTCTCCAAGTCCGCTCAAAGGCCCGCGCCGCAGCGCCGCGACCGCCGCCTTTTGCACCGCAGCCGAGTTCTGCGGATACAGCAGCTTTACCAACACATCCGCGTCATCGGGATTCCTGCCCAGCAACCGCGCCGCTGAGAGCCGCTCAGCCTCCGAACCGGACACAGCCAATCCGCGCGCCCAATTCAAGTCGCTTTCATTTAATTTTTTTCCGGCGTCCGTCACACCTGCGAGCGCCGCAAGCCGCGTCGGCAACGATGTGTGCGATGCAAGTCTGGCGAGTTCGGGATGCTTTTTAAGCGCCGCTAGTTTAGCGACGTGTTCGACGAGGAAGTCGGGCGGCGAAGCACTGTTGATGATCGCCTTCACCAATGCGTCAACGTGCGGCGGTACTGACGAAAGCACGGCCATTTGCAAATGCACGTTGTCGGAAGTTTTGTCGGCGATGCGTAAAAGCGCTTCCCCTGCGGCTGGATCGCCCGAGTCGCCCAACCGAAACGCCACCTGCAAGAGTACCCATAGACTTTCGTCGCCCGCCAGTTCCAGCGCTTGCGCCGGTTCCGCTAATCGCGCCGCCTGTTCGCGCACAGCGGCACTTGCATCCTTAAATGCCGCTTGTAGCAGCTCGGGCGCGATGCGTCCAAAGCCGTCCAACGTGCAGAGCGCCTGCAACCGCGCCTTCGGACGCGAGCTTTTGCGAACCAACTCGGCCAGCAACGGTTTTGCCTTGGGATCTTTGCGCTGCACGAGCAGACGTTGCGCAGTGTCCCGTTGCCAGCCGTTCGGGCTGTCCATCGCTTGCACAAGTCCTGATGTATCCAGTTTGTCGAGCCGTGGAATCTTCCGCAGCGTCGCGCCCTCCGGATAAACGCGATAGATGCGGCCCATATTGTCGCCCGCTCGCAAATCCAAACGTGCCTGAATATCCTTCGTGATCCACTCCGGATGCTCGAGCACCAGCCGATACATGTCCGCAATGTAAAGTGCGCCATCCGGGCCTGTGCGCATCATCGTCGGCCGAAACCAGTTGTCCTCAGACGCGAGAAATTCACTCTGTTGCTCGTCATCCGCGCGATGACTGTGAAAGCTCACGCCGTCCTCCTCCAACACTTCGCGATGCACAAGATTGTGCACGGGCTCGCTAATGAACACGCTCATGGCGAATTCCGGCCCGAACAATTCATCACGATACGGTGTCGCACTATTCCCTGACGTGACATGCCCCGCCTGGTGAAAATCGTTGAATCGCTGGCGAATGCGCGAGAGCGGGAACGCTTTCGTCTTGTCCGTCGTGATTTGCTTCGTCGTCTTGATCGGTAACTGCGGGTTTCGCGCCAGGTAACGCTCGGGCAACACATAATGCCATAACCACGTCGGATTATTGTTCCCGAACCAATTCCCCCAATCGTCCCGGTGCCTCCCATATTGCGTCTGTCCTTCGATCGCCTCGAAGGCGCCATCGTCCGGCCGGAACCGAATGTCGTGCCCGCTCAGATTCACGCCCTTGATCTTCCCCCCGCTATCGCCATTCGCGCCGTAAATCCAATTGTCCAACCCATAATCGAATCCATTCACCAAATGCTGCGGATTCCCTTCCGTAAAACCTGTGAACAGCACCTTGCGACCTTTGGCATCCGCATACAAAATGTCCGGCGCCGAAGCGACGATCACACCGTCCCGCCACGCAATGATTCCACTTGGGTATTTCAGGCCGTCCAGCAACACGTGCGCACGGTCGTAAATGCCGTCGCCGTCCACGTCCTCCAAATATTTCACCTGGCCGCCTGGCTTGCCGTTAATTCCCAGTGGGTAATCGCTCATCTCCACCACCCACAACTTGCCGTCCGCGCCCCAATCGAATGCGATGGGGTCGGTCACGAGCGGCTCGCTCGCGACCAATTCGACCTTGAAGCCACGCCGGACCTTGATCGCCTTTAAGGATTCCTGCGGCGACCGCGGGGCCGGATCGTCCAACGATAAAAGCTGTTTGTAGGAACGCCGGTCCACTTTATCCGGCAAATGCGCCGTGTCCTCATTTTGAATCCACATATGCCCGGAACCGAACCACACGCCGTTGTTCTTCCCAGCCCGCACAATCGGCGGAATGGCGCGTGGATCATTGCGCGAGCCCGTCACCACTTCGTCGTTCCAACCGACCTTCCACATCAGCCGCGGGTTCGCCTTGGAAACAAACTGATGCAGCGAAAACCGTTCATCGTTTGAAAATAAAATGTCATCGAAGCCATCCGCATTCAGGTCCACAAACCGCAAACCGCCCCGCAGTGTCGTTCCTTTCGGCAGGGAATATGCCGTTTCCTTCCAGGACTTCGTCTCCGCAGACCACGCAAAGATTCCGGTGTCCGAAATGAACTCGCAATAATCATCATTGTCTGCATCGCGAAAAATGCCTTCGCCTTTCAGGCCTTTCGCCAATGCCGCTTCCTCCGTCCATCGCCGTCCATCAAATTTCCATCCGCGCCCGCCAGCCAGCATGATCGGATATGCAGAATTCAAAATCCCGAACCGGGCATCGGAAACTTCGCTGGGCGTATCACTTTCGTTCCACGCTCTTGCTTTGGGGTCCCACAGCCGCGTCTTGCGGCCCACCACGTCCACAAAGCCGTCATCGTTTAGATCCAGCAAACGCACACCGTTATCTCCGCCCTTTCCATCGCGCAGCGGCTGTCCTGCCAGCAAATGTTTGTCGAGCCGCTGCTGTGCCTCGCGAAATGTCAAAAACTTCACTTTGGGCCCGTGCGTTTTTACCGCATGATCGATGAACTCGATCATCTGCCGGCTCGTGATCCAGCCATGAGGATGAAAAATGAACGTGAACGTCCCCTGCTTCTTGACTGTATCATCCAGCGCCCACTTCCAGTCGTTTACCGTGATCCCATTTGTCGGCCCGTGCAGATTGTTCGCCTCCCAATCGCTCGGCACCATCGCCGGAAATTCCCAGCACAGCCGCCCGATCACATACGGATATGGATAATCGTCGATCGTTGTCACAAACGACTTCATACTCACGCGCGTGATCGCATTGGTTTCGCTCGCCAAATATTTCCGAAACTTCGGCGACGGAAAGTTCATCACCGATGAATCGATCGTCAGGAACTGTCCCCCTGGGCTCACGCGATTGAACATCTCCGCATAAAACCGCGGACTCGGGCTGTTCATGGAATCGCAGCACGGCATCCGAAACGCCACCGCCTTGTTTCCGGGCACGAGGTTCAGCAACTCTACGCAGCCGTGATAGGTATCCGCCGCCGCCTGAAAACTTCCCTTCGCCAGCAACGGGCATGGGTGCGCCAGCGTGTGCACCTCCAGCGACAACCCTTCTTTGAGCCACGCCTGCAACTGCGCATTGGTCGGCGTCAAGCCATTGACCATGATGCTGATTGGCGCGCGTCCATCGATCTGTTTCAGCCGCTCCAAAATCGGCCGCAAGAATGTCTCGTAACGCGCCGTCTCACGCATGTCGTCCACGGCCAGGAT
>DATENK010000180.1:0-13153 GCA_035275085.1 Verrucomicrobiia bacterium
GCGTGACTCACGGCTTCGCCGATATGTTGCGCGTGCGTCGTCTCGCCCCGAAGGATCACGCCCAAACAAATGACCGCAGCCACACCCTCCTTCGCCAGTGCCGCGGCAACCACGGGAATTTCGAACGCGCCCGGCACACGCACCACCTTGACGGATGCCACGTTTGCCTTTTCCAATGTCTGCTTCGCCGCCTCGACCATGCTGTCGACGAAACGCGCGTTGTACTTCGAGGCGATAATCGCGAAGTGGTGCTCCCGCCCGTCCTGGGCAGCAGCAACTTTGATTTCGTTCAACATCAGATCAAATGGCCGAGTTTTTCCTTTTTTGTTTGCAAATATTTTGCGTTATGCGGATTCGGTTTTATGCGAATCGGTACCTGCTCGACAATCTCCAAACCGTAACCCTCGAGGCCTACGACCTTGCGTGGATTGTTCGTCAGCAGCCGAATCGTTTTTAACCCAAGGTCGGCCAGGATTTGCGCCCCCAAACCGTATTCGCGCAAATCCATCTTGAACCCGAGCTTCAAATTGGCTTCCACGGTGTCCAATCCTTTCTCCTGCAGCTTGTAGGCCTTAATCTTTTGGACCAAACCAATCCCGCGGCCTTCCTGACGCATGTAGACGATCACGCCCTGGCCTTCTTCCGCCACCTGGCTCATCGCTTGGTGAAGTTGCGGGCCGCAATCGCAGCGCAACGAGCCGAACACGTCGCCGGTCAGACATTCGCTGTGCACGCGCACCAGGACGTTCGGTTTCCCGCTCACATTGCCTTTCACCAAAGCGAGATGATGTTGCCCGTCAATGCTCGAGCGGTACAAATAAAGGTCAAATTCTCCAAAGTCCGTCGGCAGGCGGATCACCTCCTGCCGCTGCACCAGCTTTTCGCGCGTGCGGCGATATTTGATGAGGTCCTCGATGGTCGCGATCTTCAGCTTGTGGCGGCGCACGAATTTCCGCAGCTCCGGCAAGCGCGCCATCGAGCCGTCCTCGCTCAGAATTTCGCAAATCACACCAATGGGCTTGCAGGCTGCCAATTTCACCAGGTCAACCGCCGCTTCCGTGTGTCCTGCCCGTTGCAAGACGCCGCCGGGCCGTGCGCGCAACGGGAACACATGTCCCGGCTGCACCAGATCCTCGGCCAACGCTGTCGGATCAGCCATCACCTGGATTGTCCGGGCCCGGTCTGCTGCGCTAATGCCCGTGGTAATCCCCTTCGCTGCGTCCACCGAAATCTGGAAGTCTGTCCGGAATGATTCACGGTTCTGCGTAACCATCTGTTCGATCCCAAGTTGCTTCAGCCGTTCGCTCGTAGTCGGCACGCAAATCAACCCGCGGCCGTATTTTGCCATGAAATTCACCGCTGCCGGCGTCACCCGGTCCGCCGCCATGATCAGGTCGCCCTCGTTCTCGCGGTCGGCATCGTCCACCACCACCACCATCTTGCCGGCCCGCAAGTCTTCCACGACGCTTTCAATCGTATCAAACGGCTTCTTCATGACTCGGCGGGAATGTAGCAGCCCCCGAACACCCTCTCACCTGAAATCTCGGTGTTCTGCGCCGCTTACGTCTCTTCTCGCTTCAAGCGTCCCTCTGCCAGGTCCAGGTCGCGCTGAATCCGCCGCAGCACCGCGTCGTTGATCACGCGTTCATTGCGCAGGCGCAGGATGGTCCGGCGTTCCGTCTTCAGCGCCTCTTCCAGCAGCGCTTCATACACGCGCTTTCCGTCGCCAACGGCGGTCGCGCCAGCATTCCCAAATACCTGCAATTGCCGAATTCGGTCCTCGTATTCTGCCCGTAGACGGTCGAGCGCGCCGCGGTCGGTCGAAGCGTCGAGCTCGTTGAGGCGCGCGAGCGCCGCTTCATTTGCTTTCAAGCGCGCTTCGCGTTCTTCCCTCTCAGCCTCGCCATCGTCTTCCAGGTTCGACCACCGAATGATCGCCGGCAGGCTCAGCCCTTGGAGCACCAGCGTTGCGAAAATGACGCTGAATGTCAGGAAGAGGATTAAATCCCGCGCCGGAAAAGCCGCGCCGTTCGGCAGGCGCTCCGGCAAAGCCATCGCCGCCGCCAGCGATACTACACCTCGCATTCCAGTCCATCCAATGATCGTTGCGCGCCGCCAATCCGGATTCCGGTCCTCCTGCGCGGTGCAGAATATTCGCCGGAGCCACGTCGCCGAATATACCCAAACCAATCGTACGGCGATGACAGCCGCGCTAATTGCCAGCGCATGCCAGGTCAGCTCCCACTTCGAGCGTGCGGCAAGGTTGCGCACCACCTCCGGCAATTGCAGCCCGATCAGGATGAAGATCACGCCGTTCAAAAGGAACTGGACCATTCCCCACACCGGGAAGGATTGCAGCCGCATCCGCGCATTGACAATCTCCGGCGCACGCCAACCCAGGTATAATCCCGTTGTGACTACCGCCAGTACACCCGACAATCCCAACCGATCGGCCGGCAGGTAGGCCGCAAAGGGAGTCAGGAGCGAGATCGTTACTTGCACCGGCGGATCATCCAGCCGTGCATGGATTTGCCCCGCCAGCCAACCGACGATCAACCCGAACAACACACTCAATGCCCCTACAAAAAAGAATCGGCCGGTCGCGTGCGCCAGCGAAAAACCTCCACTCAATACGGCCGCCACGCCAAAGCGATAAGCCACCAGCGCCGTCGCGTCGTTCACGAGGCTTTCTCCTTCGAGGATCGTTACAATCCGGCGCGGCAGCCGCAGGCGATGCGCGATCGTTGTTGCCGCCAGGGCATCTGGCGGTGAAACAATCGCGCCTAACACAAACCCCGCCGCCCAGGGCATGCCCGTTAGCGCGTGCGCGGCCCACGCGATCACCACCGTCGTGAACAAGACCAGCCCCACTGCCAGCAACGAGATGGATGGCAGGTCCGCTCGAAAATCTCGCCACGACGTAAACAAGGCCGCCGGATACAAGAGCGGCGGCAGAAAAAACAGAAAGACCAGTTCCGGATTCAGCCGCACGCGCGGCAAACCCGGGACGAGGGCCAGCCCCAATCCGCCAATCACCAGCAGAATCGGATACGGCACCTGCAAGCGCCGCGCGAGCACCGCGACGATCGCCACCGCCACCATCAACCCTAGCACCGTCTCAATCACATGCGCCATGGTGGTTATTTAAGACTTAATTTTTTAACACTCGGGCGAGGGTTGAATCGCCTGATCGTCTGCCGAACCTTTGAAAAGCGCCGTGAGATAATGAGGAGCGGCACATTTACCATTCGGGATTTCGAATGGACTAGCGAACCGTTATCACTTTGTCGAAGTTCGGCTGTTTAAGAGCTTCACCGACGGCGCCCACCAGTTTTTGAAATTCCGCCGGGGTGTAGCCGACGGTTTGGTGTGCGATTTTGCCAGTCCGGTCGATGACGTAGGTGCGCGGGATAAATTTGGTGGCGTAAAGGGCATAGACTTTTTTGTCGGGGTCTGGCGCGAACGGCATGGTGAGTCTGTGCTTCGCGCGAAAGGCCGTGATCTTGTCGGCTGTTTCTTCGCGGCCGATGACGAGGACTTTCAAACCTTCTTTCTCGAACTGCTTGAAGACTTCTTTCTCGAGAACCGGAAGTTCCTGGATGCATGGGCCGCACCACGTGGCAAAGAAATTCAGAACAACAACTTTACCGCGTTCCTTCGGGAGGTCAAAGGTTGTGCCGTCGATTTGCTTGATCTGAAAGGCGGGCGCCGCGTCGCCGACTTTTGTGAGAGTTGATTCTTCCTGTTCGGTGGCGCCTAATAATAAGGAAGCGGCGCTCAATAATATCACCCTGATCGCCTTCATGCGCGAATTGTAGCCGTTTCGGCGAAGAAATCAACGCTTCCTACCGGCCGAACACCATTGGCGTGCTTTCATTTCCACACCGGTCAATCGCGCGTAGCGCAAATGCTTCAGGTTCGTCCCCTGCATCGAAGGAAAACCCGCCAAAGCGTCCGGACATAATCTGCAATTTCCAGCCACTCGCCCGTTTCACCTGCAAAGCCCATAGCCAGACTTGTTCGGAACTACTCACGCCTACCTTTAATGGGTTTGTTGTCACATTGACGGTCGGCGCCACCGGCGGCGCGCGGTCTAGCCATGGTGATGCAGGAACCAGGGCAAGATCGGTATACACGCGCGAGCGTAGTAAATCTGCCACGCCATTCCGATTTCCGAAGAGAGATTTGATTCCCCAAAACGCGACGCCATCACTACCCCCTTCGCGACGCACGGCCATGACCTGGTTGGCGACTTCCGGTCCAGTGCGTTTCCCATCCGGGCCATGGACTGAAATGCCAGGCCACAGATGCCGCTGTTTAGGGTTCTGTCCCGCCCACCATTTCAGAAGCGTGGTGAAGCTCTGCTCGGGAGCGTCGATCGCCCAATACAGTTGCGGCGTGAAGTAATCCACCCAGCCTTCGATCAGCCACTTGCGCGAATCGGCATACAGCCGGTCATACGCATCAAAGCCTCGAACCGACGCTGGCACGCCCGGGCGCCAGATCCCAAACGGGCTCACGCCGACTTTCACATGCGGCTTTTCGCGTTTGACCCGCGCATAAAGCTGCTCAATGAACCGATTCACGTTCTCGCGCCGCCAATCCGCGCGATCCGATTTTCCGCCCGAAACCCGGTAACGATTCCAACTCGGCGCATCGGGAAACTCCAACCCCTTCTCGGGGTACGGATAAAAGTAATCATCCATATGCACGCCATCGATGTCGTAACGTTTTACAACATCGAGAATCACTTTTAGCGAGTGCTCACGCACCGCGGGCTCACCCGGATCAAGCCACAAGTACTTCCCGTATGTTTTCACCAGCGATGGTTGGGTCTTGCTGATATGCGACGATGCGATCGGGGAAATTGCTTTCGAGAACCGTGCCCGAAACGGATTGAACCAGGCATGCAACTCCATCCCGCGTTTGTGCGCCTCCTCGACCGCAAACGCTAACGGATCGTAAAAGGGTTGCGGTGCCTGTCCCATGCGGCCAGTCAGATATTCCGACCATGGTTCATACGAGGACACATACAACGCATCACATGCCGGCCGAACCTGAAACAACACCGCATTCAACCGCAACTCCGCCGCCTTGTTGAAGATTCCGACCAGCTCCGCCTTCTGGTCTGCTGTGCTCAACCCCGGCTTCGATGGCCAATTGATGTTCCCCACGCTCGCCACCCACACGGCCCGAAATTCCCGCGGCAGCGGAGGGGGTTTCAGATTTGAAGGCGAATAGGAAAATGTAGACGCTAAAACACTGCCGGTCACGGCCAGCAGCGCGCATGCGAAGAAGGACGCTCTCATCCAAGGTTCACAAGATGAATTCTTCGGTGCATCTCACTTCCTCGCGCAAGGCTCGTTGCTTGTCATCGAGCGGGAACATCTGACGCATCTCCTCGACAAATTCAAGTGCCCGATCCAATGGATAGCGCCAGCGTTTTGAAACGAAATCAGGCGCGTCTGGCAGTTCCAAATCCCAACTCCGCTCCTGATCGCGGAGCGTCGCGGGGTTCTCATGGTTCGGTGGCTCGTCTGACCTTCTCATAGAATTCTAGAGTTCCGTATTTTTCGAAGAGCGCCCGCCAACGCGATTCGCGCAAATCGATGTTATTCTGCACCACCAGACTCACAATGCCATCCCAATCGTACAATCGCCGATGCCGGAGTTCCTGCTTCGAGGCATGCACCCCCAATCACCAGAAACGGCAGCTTTGTTTGCTCAACGCAAGCCTTCAAGATCTCTGCAGCCCTCATCGTATGAGCATAGGGTTCGCTGAACGGCGCGGAAATAAAATAGTTCGCCACCGGCTGCTCCCAGGCGATTGCGGCCAACACGGAACGCGTCAGCAACAGACGGGATACCTTTCGATCACCGATCCAGTTTGATCCCGCACTGCCCAGCCTAATGGCGAACTCTACTACTATTTTGATCTGCGAATCGCCACTCAGCGTTCGCAGAGTTGTTAACAATGTCCTTAAGCAGCGGGTGTACCACTCCAACTTTTGCGAAAGCGGCTCGGCGGGGCGCCGAAGGAAAGTATTGCCAAATTGCCGTCCTATGCCAGTGTTAGGGGTGAGTTTGATCTATGGATAAACCGAAAATCGTTGCTTATTTGAAACCGACCTGCGGCTGGAGCCAGGGCGTCCGCGCCGTTCTTCGCAAATATGATTTGCCCTACGAAGACCGCGACATCATCAACAATCCTGCCCAACGCCAGGAAATGATTGAAAAGAGCGGCCAAATGCTCAGCCCTTGCGTGGAAGTGAATGGCCGCATGCTCGCCGATGTAAGCGGCGAAGAAGTCGAGGCCTTTTTGCTCTCCAACAACCTCGTCGCCGCAAACGAGCGGCAACCTGATGCGCCAATCAACGAGCCTTGCGCCCACGAGAAACCGCAGGGCGCGCCGCTGAAATTTTTCCGATAATCGCTGGCCCCAGAACGTTTGCTTTCTCAGGCCGCCCGGTGCAATCGTGGCGGCCTGATTTGTTAATAGCGTGCGCACCATCACGAAAGTCGCGGCAATGCAACGCCAGGCACTGCAATGGCGCAAGCAGGGTGTCCGGATCGGCTTCGTCCCGACGATGGGGTATTTGCACGAGGGCCACATGAGCCTGGTGCGCCGCGCTCGGAAAGCGGTGGGACCCGACGGCCGGGTTGTGCTGAGTATTTACGTGAACCCAACTCAGTTTGGTCCGCATGAGGATTTCTCCAGGTACCCGCGCGATCTGAAGCGGGACCAGGAACTTTGTCGGCGTGAGAGGGTAAATTTGCTTTTCGCGCCTTCTAACCCTGAAATGTACCCCGAGACCTTCAGCACCTTTGTGCTCGAGGAGAAGGTGTCCGGGCTTATGGAAGGCCGCTCGCGGCCAGGACATTTCCGCGGTGTTGCAACCGTAGTCGCCAAGTTGTTCAACATCGTACAACCGGATGTTGCCGTCTTTGGCGCAAAGGATTATCAACAGGCTGCGGTTGTCCAACGAATGACCATCGACTTGAACTTTCCGACTCGCATTATCGTGGCCGAGACTGTCCGTGAGCCGGACGGCTTAGCCATGAGTTCGCGGAACAAATACCTCACGGGCGATTTGCGAACGCAAGCACTGGTGCTCTGGCGAAGCATTCAGAATGCGCAAGCACTGGTTAAAAAGAAGCGCGCGCTAAACGCACAAGCGGTGAAAGAGCAATTGAAGGAATTCATTCAACGCCTGCCCGATGCAAAGCTCGATTACGTTGAGTTTTTCGATCCGCTCACGTTGCAGGCCGTCCAGAAGATTCGGCGAGGAACACACATGGCGCTCGCGGTTTTCGTCGGGAGCACGCGGTTGATTGATAATGCCCGCCTCTAAACAAGACAACCAACGTAGCAGCCGACCTGAGGAGGCTCTAATCGGTCACGGACTCCTTACGTCATCCCCTACGCTCTCTTGATGCCCGCTTCAAAGCAATTCGATTTCCTCGTGCTCGGCAGCGGCATCGCCGGGCTATCGTTCGCATTAAAGGCGGCACGACGGGGCAGGGTGGCTATCATCACGAAAAAGGACCGCGCTGAGTCGAACACCAATTACGCGCAGGGCGGCATTGCGGCGGTCACCAGCAAGGAGGATTCCGTGGAGTTGCACGTGCGGGATACGCTGCGCGCAGGCGCTGGGCTCTGCAACGAAGCGGTGGTGCGCACTATCATTCAGGAAGGGCCGGCGCGGATCGAAGAGTTGATCGCGCTCGGGATGAAGTTTTCCGAACGCGAAGGCATGCTCGATTTGGGGAAAGAAGGTGGTCACTCCAAACGCCGCATCCTGCATGCGAAAGATGTGACGGGCCGCGAAATCGAGCGCGCGCTGCTCGCGTCGATCGCCGCGCAGCCGAATATTGAGATCTTCGAAAACCATTTCGCTATCGATCTTATTACCAGCGCCAAACTTGGGGTCGCTGGGCCGAATCGTTGCCTCGGAGTCTACGTGCTCGCAAAAAACTCTGGTGAAGTCCATGCGTTTGCTGCGCCGGTCACGCTGCTGGCGACTGGCGGCTGCGGAAAAGTTTACCTTTACACGACGAATCCTGACATTGCGACGGGTGATGGGGTAGCGATGGCATATCGGGCGGGCGCGACCATCAAGAACATGGAGTTCATCCAGTTCCATCCCACATGCCTCTATCATCCCAAAGCCAAGTCGTTTCTGATCAGCGAAGCGGTCCGAGGCGAAGGTGGCGTGCTCAAGAGCATTGACGGCGTGGAGTTCATGAGTAGCTATCCCCTAAAATCGCTTGAGCCGCGCGACATTGTCGCACGCGCGATTGATTCGGAAATGAAACGTACCGGCGCGGAACACGTGCTGCTCGATATAACCCACAAGCCGGCGCGTTTCCTGATCGAACGTTTTCCGAATATCTATCAAACCTGCCTCAAATTCGGCATAGACATGACCAAGGAACCCATTCCGGTCGTGCCGGCGGCGCATTATCAATGTGGTGGCATTGCGACGAATGTCGATGGCGAAACCGCTTTGCCCGGTTTATTCGCTGTCGGCGAAGTGGCTTGTACCGGTTTGCACGGCGCTAATCGGCTTGCGAGCAATTCCCTGCTCGAAGCCCTCGTCTGTGCGCATCGCGCCGCGGAACATTTGCTCGCGCATCCCGTTCAAAAAACCAAGGCCGAGATTCCCGCGTGGCAATCCGGCCATGCGCATGATTCGGACGAACTCGTGGTAGTCTCCCATACCTGGGACGAAATCCGCCGCCTCATGTGGGATTACGTGGGCATCGTCCGTACGAACAAACGCTTGCAACGCGCTCACGCGCGCATGCAACTGCTGCAGGAGGAAATCCAGGAATATTACTGGGACTTTACGGTTACGAGCGATTTACTCGAACTGCGCAACATCGCCACCGTGGCCGGTCTGATCGTCGATTGCGCTTCTGCCCGGCCCGAGAGCCGCGGCCTGCACTATAATTTAGATTATCCAGAGCCCGATCCGGCCTGGAGCCAGAAGGACACACTGCTGCAACGCAAGCCTTAGTGGCCGCGATGTGTCTGGTCTTGCTGTTGCGAAAACTTCGCCGACGCTCCTTCACGCTGCCGGCAGCGTGAAATGGAAGGTCGTTGAGACATCCGGCTGGGATTCGACCCAAATCCGTCCGCCGTGGCGTTCGACGATCTTTTTGCAGATCGACAGACCGATCCCGGTCCCCGGGTATTTGTCACGGGCGTGAAGACGTTGGAAGATGACAAAAATGCGTTCGAAGTTTTCCGGCGAAATCCCAATGCCATTATCAGTGATAGAAAATTCGATCCACTTGCGGTCCTGGTGGATAGGGTCTTCGGCCGCCGCCGACTTTGGGCGCGGAGCAGGTTTTGCTGAAATGCGAATCTGCGGTGGTTGATCGGGCTTACCGAACTTTATCGCGTTACTGATGAGATTCTGGAATAGCTGCGTGAGCTGCACCGGATCACCGTCCAGCACCGGCAACTGATCAAACGTGATCACCGCGCCGCTCTCGTCGATTGCCACCTTCAGGTTCATCAGCGTGCGATCGAGAATCTCTCGCGCTTCAATGCGCTCGAAAGGTTTCGCACGGCTGCCCACACGCGAGTAAGCGAGCAGGTCCTGGATCAACTGGCGCATGCGCATGGCCCCATCCATCGCAAACGCCATGAACTCGTGGGCGTTCTTGTCCAGCTTCTCACCATAACGCTGCTGCAGGAGTTGCATGTAATTCGTCACCATGCGTAAAGGTTCCTGCAAGTCGTGCGACGCGACGTATGCAAACTGTTCCAGCTCTTCATTCGATCGCTTCAGCTCGGCCGTTCGTAGCGCAACGCGCCGCTCCAATTCTTCGTTGAACGCCTTCAATTCAGCGTTCGCCACACGCAGTTGCGCTTCCGCCCGCTCACGTTCGGCAATGCGTTGCTGCAGGGATTCAGCCATCTCGTCGAACACCCGTGCCAGGTAGTGGAGTTCACCTGCGCCTTCACCCACGCCGGAACGCGCAGAAAGGTTGCCGCTCTTTAGTTTCTGCGTTGCGTCCACCAGTGAGCGCACTCGGCGCAAGACGAACGCATCCCCGGCGTACCAGGCTGCGACCAGCGCCATCAGGGTCACGGCGCCTAAGAAGCCAAGATTCCGCCAAAGCACCCGATTCGCTTCGCCATAAGCAACTGCCAGCGGAACGCCTACGGTGACCCGCGGCGGGCGTTCGTTGGGGCTCACCATGCGGTGTTCGATTGGGCCAGTCGCATAAAGACGCCATGTACCGTCGCGGCTCAACCGCGGTTCAGCGGAGATGCGCTCCTGCATATACTCATTCAAAGGCCGCTCCACGAATGTTCGACTGGGATAAAACTCTTCCAGCCCGTGGCCAATGTACTTGCCTTCGGGGTCAGGGTGCCGAAAGAGAGTGATCCGTCTGCTGTCGGAGAGCGTTAAGGAAATGTTTTGAGGCAAATCCGTGTTGGTCACCACGTTGCGCATCCAACTCAGGTCGAGCGCTGCGAAAATGACGCCGGTCAGTCGATTCGAAAAATCAAAAACCGGATACGCGACGTTCACCGTGGATTTCCGCGTAACCCGCCCGAACTGATATGTTCCCAGGGAAACATCCAAACGGTTTGTTGCATCGCGGAAATAGGGGCGATCGGCGACGTTCACCGGTTCGACGAGCGGCACGGCACTGGCAAACACGCTGCCATCGAGGTTGATCCCGCCGATGTTCGCATAGACCGGCTGTAGGCGCATGAGGTTCGAAAACAAGATCGCGCATTCGGGGGCGCTGCGGCTTCGCACGCTGTCAATTTGGGATAAAGTAATTAACAATTGACGCGCGCCCTCCAGCATCCGTTCGTTCATGGCAGAAACCACGCGCACCAGTCGCACAGCTTCCAGTTTGGCGGCTTCTGTCCCCAGCCGCCGTTGCTCCACCGCACTGTAAACAATTAGACCCAGTGCCGGGAGTACCGCCAGGAGCACGAGCAATATCAATCGGACCCTTAGGCTGGACAACAAGCGCGTCGCCCCGGCCCTTCCCACCAACCGCCGGAAAATGCCCTGGCCGTTGCCGTGGCTCATATTAATCGGCGGGTAATTTGGCAATCGTGAGCCAGAATTCGCGCGTGGTTTCCAGTACGCGATCCAGTTCCTCTTCCCTCATCGGCCTGTGGATACAGCAGTTGGCGTGAAGATCGTAAGCACGGCGAACGCTTTCCTCTGTTTGCAAATTGCTCATCATGATCAGCGGAATGTGCCCGAGTTTTCCATCGCACTTTATGGCAGTCAGCAACTCTTCCCCGCCATGCGGCAAGCTATCCGCGTTCAAAAGAATCAGGTTTGGGCGCGGCGATCGATAATGGTGTGCATCCCGGCGCAAATGTGTCAACGCCTCGCCCGCGTCTGGCACCACGGTCACATGGCTGCGCACCCGCGCGCGTTTTAGGATCGTCGTTGCTCGCCGGGCCTCGGCCGCATCCGGCTCAACCAGCAGAATCTGAATGTCGCGCCCGCCGACCATTGTCACGATAGTGGCAGAAAACTGGCAGGAGAAAAGCGGAGAGTTTTGAACCAATCAGCTCGACTTAATTGCAGTGTGCAACGCCCCAAGAACGCCTTACTCTACCTCCTTGCTCAGGTAGCGGGGGCGTCCCTACCGAGCCGCTGGGCGGATAATCCATTGTCAGCCCGCGAGGCAGGTGATACTCTGATCTGACCATCCCCAGATGGAAAAAGCGCCCAAAATCCTGTTCTTAGGCCCTCAGGGAGAAGATTACCGGCGCGTCCAGGAATTGCTCCAGGAGCGCGCATTGCCTCAAGCGCCTGACCTGATGGCGGCTTTCGAACTGCTCCCGCAGGAGAAGTTCGATCTCGTGCTTCTCTGCGTTTCCGGCGCCCGCGAAGATGGCATGGCGCGGCTCGAAGCGCTTTACTTGCGCTTCCCTAACGTCCCTTTGATCGCCATCGGCGATTTCGATGATGAAAATTTCGCCGTGGAAACCATGCGCAAAGGGGCGGAGGAATATTTGCTGACGCCCCATCTCACGGGCGCATTGTTGCGGCGCTCAATCCGCTATGCGATCGAACGTCACCGCTCGGAAGAAAAACTCGTAGCTTCAGAGGCGTTTTACCATTCGCTGGTCGAGAACCTTCCGCAAAACATTTTTCGCAAGAACCTGGACGAACAATTCACATTCGCGAACCAGAACTTCTGCGCGGTCATCGGCCAGCCATTAAAGAACATCATTGGCAAAACCGACTTTGATTTCTTCCCGGCAGAACTGGCAGCCAAGTATCAGCGGGATGATCGGTTCGTGATTCAGACCGGGCGTATCTTTGAAACGATCGAGGAAAATGTCTCGCCTGCCGGTGAAAAACGTTACGTGAATGTCGTCAAGACACCGATCTACGATGGCAACGGGAAGATCATTGGCATCCAGGGGATTTTCTGGGACATCACCGAACGGAAGCAGTGGGAAGAGCGTCTCCAAAAGGCGAACGCCGAATTGGCACGGAGCGAGGCCGCGCTCCGCAAATCGCACGAAGACCTTAAGGCGGCGCAAGCGCTTTTGATCCAGGCGGAGAAGATGGAATCCATCGGCACCCTGGCCGCCGGCGTTGCGCATGAGGTCAAGAACCCGCTGGCGATCCTGATGATGGGGATTAACTACCTTGCAAAAAAGCTCGCGCATGACGACGGTTTAACCACGGTCCTGAAGGACATGAAGGAGGCGATCTATCGCGCCGATTCGATCGCCCGCGGCCTGCTCGAGTTCTCAGCGTCGCATCAACTGACGGTGGCCCCGGCTGAGCTGAACGGTTTGATCGAAGAGACCTTGCGGTTGGTTCGTCATACTTTTACGGAACAGAAGATTGCACTGGTGAAGGACCTGAAGCCGGATCTGCCGCCCGTGCATGTGGATAAGAACCAAATTCAGCAGGTGTTCGTTAATGTTATCATGAACGCGATTCATGTGATGCCTGAGGGCGGCCAATTCACGGTGCGAACGTATGCACGCCAACTCAGCGAGACCACGTTCTTCGAGGGTTCTCGCAAAGGCGACCGGATGTGGGTGGGGGACACGGTGGTGATCGCTGAATTCGAAGACACAGGCCCGGGAATTCCGGATGAACATCTTTCAAAGATCTTTGACCCATTTTTTACAACC
>DATENK010000181.1:0-3299 GCA_035275085.1 Verrucomicrobiia bacterium
TGAATCGCGACTATTCGATGGTCGTAGGCCTGGTGGTCCTCTATGCCGTGTTGCTCTTGATCCTCAATCTTCTCGTTGACCTCAGCTATGGCCTGCTCGATCCGCGCGTGAAGTATGAGTGAGCGATTAGAGACTCCTTACGCCGTCGCGTACGTATGAATGAGCATCTGAGCCCGAATCAGCGCGCCTGGCGGCGATTTCTCAAGAACAAACCCGCGGTTATCAGTCTTATCATTTTCGTTGTGCTGGTTGCGCTCGTGCTGATTTGGCCATGGATAGCGCCGTATTCGTGGAACACCACCTCCGAGGCGCAGTTCACGCCGCCGAGTCACGCACATTGGTTCGGCACGGATGTGCACGGTCGCGACCTGTTTACACGCGTGATGTATGGCGCGCGCATTTCGCTGATGGTCGGTATGGTCGGCGCGGGCGTCGCGCTCGTGATCGGTGTCCTGTGGGGCGCCGTCGCGGGCTACGTCGGCGGACGCTGGGATAACCTCATGATGCGTTTCGTCGATATCCTCTACTCGTTACCGTCGATAGTGTTCGTCATCGTGCTGATCACTACACTGAGTGAATTGGCGAAAAAATGGTTCGCGACTTCATTCGGCACACTCGGTCCGCAACTCGCCGGTTCGACACCGATCATCTTTCTGTTCGCCGGTCTGGGCGCGGTGTCGTGGCTCACTATGGCGCGCATCGTTCGCGGGCAGGTGCTTTCTCTGCGGCAACGCAGTTTTGTCGCAGCCAGCCGCGCGCTCGGCGCGAGCCACCTGCGGCTGCTGGGCCGCCACATTCTCCCGAATGTCTTCGGAATCATCATCGTTTACCTCACGCTTACAGTTCCTTCGATCATCCTCTACGAATCCTTCCTCAGTTATCTCGGATTGGGCGTGCAACCGCCGATGGCGAGTTGGGGCACACTCATCGCTGAAGGAGCATCTCAACTGAATCCCGTCCGGATCTACTGGTGGCTGATCGTATTCCCCGCAAGCATGCTCGTGCTCACGTTACTGTCTCTGAATTTTTTGGGTGACGGCCTGCGCGACGCCTTTGAACCGCGGCAGGGCAGTTAGCGCGGTGAAGCAGTCGACGCCACGATTTGCTCACCTTTCACGTGGCATTCCAACGAGGCGCGATTTGCGGACGCGTAGGTATTTCCGGACGCCGCTGCCAGGCTAAACCATTTATGCGCCTGGAGGAGGTCCATTGACACTCCCTGCCCGCGTTCGTACATCACGCCCAGGCGGTTCTGTGCTCCCGCATGGCCCTGCGCCGCCGCTTTCTGCAGCCAAACGAACGCGCGGCGATAATTCTGTTGTTCGCTGCAGCGCCGTCCCAGTTCGTATTGCGCGCGGGCGTCGCCCTGCACCGCTTTTCGTTTCAAGCTAGCGCCCGATACGCTGCACGCCGCCAATACCATCAACCCGCAGATCATTGCTGTTCGATTCAACTTCATATCATGGATACGAACGAGTTTTTCGGTCTTGCACCTTTGAACGGAATTGGCACTCGCAGCCGGGCGGGGTATTTTGCGGCGATGGTCGCCCGCGTCACACTCGAGATCGCGCTTCGCAAGGAGTTCGATTATTCGGTGCCGCCGGAGCTTTCGGCTCAGGTGCAGGTCGGCAGCCGCGTGAAGGTGCCGTTCGGACCGCGGCAGGTTATGGGCTGCGTGACCGCACTACTGGAACAATCTACGCATACAAACCTGCGGCCAATCCTGAGTGTCGTCGGCAAACAAAGCCTGGTCACACCCAAGGTGTTGCGATTGGCTCGGTGGATCGCCGGATACTATTGCTGCCCGGTGGAGATCGCCCTCAAAAGCGTTTTACCGGATTCCATTCGCAAGGAAAAGGAAGGCTGGCGTGAGCGACTCTTTGTGCGTGCGGTCACCACCGCCGCCGAGATGCCGAAGCTTTCAAAACGCCAGAAGGAAGTCTGGAACATTATCGAGGAATGGCGCGAGATGCCGCTCCAGGAACTGATCACGCTGACGGGCACCACGGCTGAAACAGTGCGACGGCTCGAAGACAAAGGCTTGGTGACGATCAGTGAACAAATATCCGAGCGTGACCCTTACGCGCACGAACATATCCTGCCGACACAGCCCTTGCCTCTCAACGCGGAGCAGGCAGTCGCCCTCCAGAAAATAAACGGGGGGATTGCAGCGCGGACAGCTTGTCCGCGCGAGAACCCAAAGCATGCGGACGCGGACAAGCTGTCCGCGCTCCAATCTTCGGTTTTCCTTCTGCACGGCGTAACTGGCAGCGGGAAGACCGAGGTTTATTTGCAAGCGATCGCTCACGCTCTCGAGCAAGGCAAAGGGGCCATCGTCCTCGTTCCCGAGATTTCGCTGACGCCCCAGACCGTCGAACGCTTCAAGGCCCGCTTCAATTCCGGTCCGCTGCAAACCCTCGTCGCGGTCCTGCACAGTCACCTTTCCGCCGGCGAGCGACATGATGAATGGCACAAGATTCGCGATGGACGCGCGCGCATTGTGATCGGCGCGCGTTCGGCAATCTTCGCCCCCGTCGAACCGCTCGGGCTGATCATCGTGGACGAAGAACATGAGCACTCCTACAAGCAAGAAGAAGCGCCCCGCTACAATGCGCGGGATGTCGCCGTGGTTCGCGGGCAGATGGAAGGCGCGGTGGTTGTGCTCGGTTCGGCGACGCCGTCGCTGGAGAGCTTTAACAATGCCGAGCGCGGCAAATACGCCTTGCTCTCGATGCCAACACGCGCTGATGACAAGAAAATGCCGATCGTGCGCATCGTCGATATGCGTTTGGAGATGCGCAAGCAGCGCGGCGTGCCAATATTTTCCACGCAACTTAAGGAAGCCATCGCGCGCCGGCTTGAGACCAAACAACAGACCATTCTTTTCCTAAACCGACGCGGCTATTCCAGTTCCTTGCAATGCCCGAAGTGCGGCTATGTGGCGCAATGCCCGAACTGCAGCGTGTCGTTGACCTACCATCGCACAGTGCAACGGCTCATGTGCCACATCTGCGGACACAACGTTGCGGCGCCCGTGGTTTGCCCCGACACCAAATGTCGCAACCCGGCGATTCGCTATTCGGGGCTCGGTACGCAGAAGGTTGAGGAAATGCTGGCGAAACTTTTCCCTCACGCAGCCATCCAACGGATGGATACGGATGTGTTGAAGCGCAAGGAGGATTACCGACGCATCCTCGGCGACTTCAAGCTGGCGAAGATCGATATTCTTGTCGGCACGCAAATGATTGCCAAGGGATTGCACTTTCCAAACGTAACGCTGGTGGGAATCATCTATGCCG
>DATENK010000182.1:0-12412 GCA_035275085.1 Verrucomicrobiia bacterium
GCGTTCACAACGCGCTATCTGCCTGTAAATTTGGAGTCATTGAACCAGTTCGATAATGGCGCGACCGTTGATGAAACCGCGTTCCGCAATGCCGGGCTCGCCAACGGCAAGTCCGACGGCGTGAAAATCCTTGGCGATGGCGATTTGAAGAAGAAGCTTACCGTCCGCGCGCATGCATTTAGCAAATCGGCAAAAGAAAAAATCGAAGGGCAGGGCGGTACTTGCGAAGTGATCGATGGCGCGGCGACACAGGCCTCGGGCCGGCCGGCAACACCGTCGTCACGTCGTGCGGGAACTCAGGCCTCGGGAGAGCGAACGTCCTCGCGAGCTGAAGTTCCTGCCGCACCAGCCGCCGGCAGCGAGACGCCGGCGCCAGCGAAACAACCCAAGGCCAAAAAGGCCCCGAAGGCACCCGAAGATAAGAAGCCGTAACGACCGACCCCAATGCTGAAGACCATCCTCAACACGTTTGCCAATTGCTTCAAGATCCCGGAGCTCAAGTCGCGGATCGTATTCACGCTCATCGTGCTGGGGATTTGCCGGGTTATTTCCATCCTCCCGGTCCCGGGATTGGATGGTGCGGCCCTTTCGGCTTATTTCGACCGCCAAAACCGCAGCGGCGATGCCGGCGGCGGTCTGCTCGGCATGTACAGCATGTTTACCGGCGGCGCGCTCGAACGTTGCGCCGTAGGCGCACTCGGCATCATGCCTTATATCAGTGCCACCATTATTATCCAGTTACTCACCGCTGTCGTCCCGCGCCTCAGCAAACTCGTGCGCGAAGAAGGCGGCCGCACAAAAATCGTCCAATACGGCCGTTACCTGACCGTTCTGCTCTGTTTGGGCCAGGGGCTCGTCATGGCCATCGGCTGGGAACGCGCTAGCGATCTCTTTCCTGGCTTCGACCACGATCTGGTTCTATACCAAAACCTCTTTTGGTATCGACTGCAAACGACCTTGCTGGTTACCACCGGCACGATGCTTTTGATGTGGCTCGGCGAGCAAATCACGGAGCGCGGCATTGGCAACGGCATTTCCCTCGTAATCAGCATCGGGATCATGGCGCGTCTGCCCGCGGCTGCACAAGCTCTCGGCGATATGTTCTTTCCGGGCGGCGGAGTGGAAAGCCGGTTTAACTTTTTCCATGCCATCTTCATGGTTGCTCTGCTGCTGGCCGTTATCGGTCTCGTGATAGCCGTCACGCAGGCCCAGCGGAAGATCGCCGTGCAATATGCCCAACGCGCTGTGGGCCGCAAAATCATTCAGGGCCAGACCTCTTACATGCCTTTGCGTGTCAATTACGCTGGCGTCATGCCGATTATTTTTGCGCAGGCGATCCTGATGTTTCCGCAGAAGATTCTGCAGTTCCTCGGCACCAGCTTTAACCTGAAATACATTTCGCAAGTGGCCGGGATGCTCTCCGAAGGGAAGTTTCTATACATGCTGCTTTATGCGGGCATGATCCTGTTCTTCTCGTATTTCTGGGTAGCCACTCAGTTCAATGAAGTTCAGATTGCGGACGACCTGAAGAAATATGGTGGCTACATTCCGGGCGTGCGTCCCGGGCAGGCCACCAGCCAATTCCTGCACAACGCGATGAGCCGAATCACTTTGGCTGGCGCCTTTTTCCTCACCATCATTGCCGTGGTTCCGATCATCCTTTATCGCATGATGGGTGTGCCTTACGCTGTGGCCAGCTTTTTCGGGGGAACCAGTCTTTTGATTTTAGTCGGCGTGATGCTCGACACGATGCGCCAGATGGAATCTCATCTTTTGATGCGCCATTATGATGGCTTCCTCAAACGCGGGAAGATCAGAGGACGCTTTTAGTGGCGAGATGAGCATCAAAAGCGAACGCGATCTGCAGGCCATGCGGCCGGCGTGCGTCGTTGCACGGAAAGTTCTGGATGAAGTCTCTGATTTTATCCAACCGGGCGTGACCACGCGTGAAATCGACCAGTTTGCGGCGGCGCGCATCAAACAGTACGGCGGTAAGAGCGCGTTTTTGGGTTATAAGAAATACCCGTGCAACTTGTGCATTTCAGTAAACGAACAGGTGGTGCACGGGCTGGCGAATAATCGACGAGTCGAGTTCGGCGACATTATCAGTTTGGACGTGGGTGTGATTTATAACGGGTTCATTGGCGATACCGCCCGGACGGTCGCGGTCGGGGGCTGCAGTGTGGAAGCACAGCGGCTCATGGACGTGTCCGAAGAGGCGCTTTATGAGGGTATCGGGCAGGCCAGGGCGGGCAATCGCGTCGCCGATATTTCCGGCGCCATCCAACGTTACGTCGAGGGCTATGGTTATAATGTCGTCCGCGAATTCGTAGGCCATGGGGTGGGTCGGAAGATGCATGAAGAGCCGCAGGTGCCCAATTTCGTGGAGAATGGCAAGCCCTCTCCCAGGCTGCAACTCGGCATGACCATCGCCATCGAGCCCATGGTTAACGCCGGCGGGCCCGAGGTAAAATTGTTAGATGACGGCTGGACAGTTGTCACAAAAGATGGTTCATTATCGGCTCATTTTGAACATACGGTTTTGATCACGGACGGCGATCCGGAGATTTTAACGTGTCCAGGGACCGTATCAAACTTGAAGGCAAGATAGTGGAGCTCATGCCTGGAACAACAAAGGTTTGCCGTGTGGAATTGGCGAACGGACATCGCTTGCTCGGGTTCGTGGCCGGCAGAAATGCCCCAGGCGCCCGTTTTGCGATTGGTGACAGCGTCACCTTGGAAGTGTCGCCTTTCGATTTTTCGAAAGGCCGCATAATTAAGGGCAGTTAAACTTAATTAAAGCTGTTTAAACTAAAAAATGAAAGTTCGAGCATCAGTCAGAAAACTCTGCGAGAATTGCAAAATCATTCGTCGCAAAGGCGTGATTCGGGTCATTTGCACCAACGCGCGTCACAAACAACGTCAAGGTTAAGCTATGCCACGCATTATTGGTGTTGAAATTCCGCCCGAGAAGCGCGTCGATATCGCGCTCCGATACATTTATGGCATCGGTCCGGTGAATGCCGTCGCCGTGCTCAAGGCGGCCCGGGTCGAGGCGCACGTCCGCGCCAAGGACCTTACTGAGCAGCAGATTTCGCAGATCGTCCATGCCATCCAGGACGGCGGCTACGTGATCGAAGGCGATCTCCGCCGCGAGCTCGGCATGAACCTGAAGCGGCTCCAAAGCATCAAGTGTTACCGCGGTATTCGCCATATGCGCGGTTTGCCTGTCCGCGGCCAGCGTACGTCGACCAATGCCCGCACACGCAAGGGCCCGCGCAAGACGGTCGGCGTGCAGCGCAATCCGCAGGCCAAGACTGGCATCCATTAATTTGAATTGAG
This sequence comes from Verrucomicrobiia bacterium, assembly GCA_035275085.1. Taxonomy (GTDB): domain Bacteria; phylum Verrucomicrobiota; class Verrucomicrobiia; order Limisphaerales; family DATENK01; genus DATENK01. The sequence goes on from DATENK010000182.1 coordinate 3,343, forward strand.
GAAATATGGCTGACGAAAAACCAAAGAAGGAAAAAAAACCGCAGGCTGACAAACCCAAAGCCGAAGGCGCGCCGGACAAGCCCAAGGCCGAAAAGCCGGTGAAGGCTGAAAAAGGCGATAAGGCCGAGAAGGCCGCCGCTTCTGCTGAAGCCCCGAAAGAAGCCCCCAAGCCTGGCGAAGTGGTTGCCGCTGTGGCTGCGCCAACTGCCGCCGAATTGCTCGGCGAAGGCGCGGACCAGAAGAAGATCATCAAGGCCAAGCACGCCAAGAATATCAGCATTGGTGTCGCTAACATTCTCGCCACGTTCAACAACACGCTCGTCTCCATTACCGACATGCAGGGTAATATCATTGGCTGGTCCAGCGCCGGCCGGGTTGGTTTTAAAGGCTCGCGCAAGAGCACGGCGTTCGCCGCCCAACAGGTCGCTCAGGATGCCGCTCGGCAGGCGATGGCCCACGGGATGAAGGAGGTTGAAGTGCGCGTCAAAGGTCCCGGCTCCGGCCGTGAATCCGCCATCCGGGCGCTTCAGGCGATAGGTCTCGAGATCTCAACGATCAAGGATTGCACTCCCGTACCTCATAACGGTTGCCGTCCTCGCAAGAAACGCCGCGTCTAACATGCAATTCAGTAACCTTGTAACTTTTAACTAACAATGGCTCGTTATACAGGTCCACGCGTTCGAATAAGTCGCAAGTTCGGTCTGCCCATTTTCGGGCCAACCAAATATCTGGAGCGCCGCAATTACGGTCCCGGCGTGCACGGTCCCAAGTCCCGGCGCAAGCTCACCGAGTACGCGCTTGGTCTGATGGAAAAGCAGAAGCTGCGTTATTTCTACGGGCTCCAGGAGCGCCAGTTCCGCGGTGTCTATGAACGCGCGTTGCGCCGCCGTGGCGTCACGGGTGAGCAGATGCTCCAGATTTTGGAGACGCGCCTCGACAACGTTGTGTACCACCTCGGTTTGGCTAACACACGCGCCGCTGCGCGCCAGATGGTTAATCACGGCCACATCAAGGTTAATGGCCGCAAGGTCACTATTCCGTCCTTTGCGCTGAAAGTGGGCGATGTCGTGGAAGTTCGCGACGCGAATATCTCGCGGCAGTTGGCTTCCAAGAGTCTCGAGATGTCGACCAACCGCGTGGTGCCTGATTGGATGTCGCTGAATAAGGACGGCTTGCGCGGTACCGTAATGCGCGTTCCGACGCGCGCGGAGATTGCGCCTATCGCCAATGAGCAGGCGGTCGTAGAATTTTATTCCCGCTAGTCATGAACCCGCTCTTCAGGGTCGCGCGCGTGAGCGGGCGGCATGAAGGGCATATGCAATTATAAGGGCCGCGCCGGATGCGGGAATAAAGCCGGGGTGGCCAGGTTAAAATTGCGAGAAAGAAAATATGCCAGTACGTTTAGGACGTTTCGAAATGCCCAAGCGCTTGACCAAAGACGATTCAAGCGCTTCGGATACTTACGCAAAATTCGTCGCCGAGCCTTTTGAGACCGGTTATGGCCACACCATCGGAAATTCGATCCGCCGGGTGCTCCTCTCCTCGTTGGAAGGCGCGGCCATCACTTCGGTGAAGATCGACGGCGCCATGCACGAATTCACGACCATCGACGGCGTCGTCGAGGACGTGACCGACCTCGTGTTGAACCTCAAGAAGGTCAAGTTCAAGGCGCACAATCGCGAACCGCAGGCGCTCATGATCTCCGTCAACAAAGACGGCGATATCACCGCTGCTGATATTCAGACCAACCAGAACGTCGAACTCGTTAATCCCAAGCAGCACATCTGCACCCTCGATCGCAAGAAGAAATTCGAGCTGGAGATGGAAGTAAAGATTGGCCGCGGCTTTCTCCCGGCCGAGGAGAATAAAAAGCCGGACCAACCGATTGGCGTTATCCCGATTGACTCGATCTTCTCACCCGTCACGCGTGTCCGTTATGCCGTAGAAAACGCCCGCGTCGGCCAGCGCACCGATTATGACCGTTTGATCCTCGAGATCTGGACTGATGGCCGTATTACACCGGATGACGCGCTCACCCAGGCCTCCGCCATTCTACAGCATCACCTCGACGTCTTCGTCGGCTACGACAAGAACGCCGTCGAATTCGAGCAGGCTGAAGCCAAGCAGGACGACGAACGCGCCAAGCTCAAGAAGCTGCTCAACATGAGTGTCAACGAAATCGAGCTCAGCGTCCGTGCCGCCAATTGCTTGAACAATGCAAACATCACGACTGTCGGTCAGTTGGCCATGAAGACCGAGCAGGAGATGCTCAAGTACCGCAATTTCGGCAAAAAGTCGCTAAACGAAATCAAAGACAAATTGGCCGCTCTCAATCTCACCCTCGGGATGACCTTTGAACCCGATCTGCTTGAAGGCCCGAAGGAAGAAAAGAACCGCATCGAATAATATCAACCGTGGCTGCGCTCGTAAGGGCGCGGCTAACCAAGTCTTATGCGCCACTTAAAACGCACAAACAAACTCGGACGCAAAGGCGATCATCGCAATGCGATGCTTGCCAATCTGGTCTGCAGCCTTATCAAGCACAAGCGGGTCACCACGACCGTGCCCAAGGCCAAGGCTGCGCGCTCAGTTGCCGAAAAGTTGGTGACACTCGGCAAGAGTGGCACGCTCCACGACCGCCGTCTTGCCTCGGCTCGTCTGCACCAGGAAGACGCCGTGAAAACCCTGTTCGCCGACATCGCACCCACGTTCAAGGACCGTCCCGGCGGTTACACCCGCATCATCCGGCTCAACCAGCGGCAAGGCGACGCCGCGCAGCTCGCGATCCTCGAGTGGGTCGAAGAATTCGCCGCGCCCGAACCCGAAAAGAAAAAGGCCGAGCCCAAAGACGAAAAGAAAGAAGACAAAAAGTAGTCTTAGGCATCAACTCTCAAAGCCCGATCGCCCGCGCGATCGGGCTTTTTTATTTTGCGCTTTTCGCAGGGATGCTACGTTACAGGCTGTATGATTCTTCTGGTCAAAGTTGTTTTGGCAATTGGCTTCGGGGTCGTAATTCTTGCCTTGCTGTGAGGCCGTTCCGGTATTTTCGCGATCCGTTGTTTCTGGGCGGCTGCCTGTTGTATGGGCTGAATAGATGGGCACTGAAGCCGCTGATTCCGATCGCGTTTTTTCACAACTGGTTTTCCGATCTGCTTTTGATCCCCTGCGCGTTACCGCCATTGCTCTGGCTGCAAAAGCAGTTGCGACTTCGACCCGTGAACGACACCCCGGCATGGCGCGAGATTGGTTTTCATCTGCTCGTCTGGTCCTTTCTGTTCGAGTTCGCCGGGCCGCATATTTTCCACCACGCGGTAGGTGATTGGCGGGATATCATTGCGTATGTTGGTGGAGGCGTGCTCGCTGGCTGCTGGTGGAACCATGCGCAAATTTAAGCGCGGGTTTGATCTTCTCGGTCCCCATTATCGTTGGATGGAAGGCGTGCTCGCCGGTTCCGTCCTTCAGTCATGCCGGACAATGCACTTGCCTGCAATCGGAGCCAGCCGAAAAATCCTGCTCCTCGGTGAAGGTCCGGGCCGGTTCCTTTCGGAAGTGGCTCGCATCTGTCCTTCCGCAGAAATCACCTGCATCGACGGCAGCGCCTCCATGCTCGTGCAAGCCCGCCGTGCCATCCCTGAACTGCCGCGGGTGACGTTCGTACACGCCGACGTTTTGAATTATGACCTTCCGCTTGAAACCTACGATCTCGTCGCGACGCATTTCTTTCTGGATTGTTTTCCGGCCGAGCAACTTCGTTCGCTCGTCATTCGTATCGCGCGAGCGCTGAAACCCGGCGGCAGTTGGCTGCTTTCGGATTTCCGTTTGCCTTCTTCCGGCCCGCAACGCTGGCGCGCGGCGCTTATCCTCAAAGTTATGTACGTCTTCTTCCGCACCGTCACCGCGCTGCCCGCATGTGCTTTAGCCGACCCGGACGGATACCTCGAGCAAAGCGGCCTGACCCTCCTGAAACGCCACACCGCAAACTTCGGCCTGTTACATTCGGATCTGTGGCGAAAATCCTAGTAAGGGGAGAGCCGAAAGAAGCAGGCTGGCTTCGAATTAGAAATGGTTCGGAAAACCGTATTTGTAAATATTTGTAAGGGCTGCCAGGACATCACTCCCGGCGAATCACAGGCGTCTAATTGCCAGATTGTTCCTGGTGATGTAGTGGCCTGCAGAACCACGCCGTTTGCCTCGCGCGCGATGCTCAATTGTGATGAACCGCTGCGTGCCGGAATAGTTTTCAGGCTTACATCAAACGCCACATCGTCCCAGCCGACGGTCACAGCATTGTTCAGGATTACCGCGATTGTATTCTCGCCCGTCTTGAGAAACGGAATGAGCGGGTGTAGATCGTAGTAACGGACCTCGTTGCCCTGACCGGTTACTGCTTCAATTCCCGATGTGTTCAATTCCGTGCCGTTCAGGAACATGCGCAATGGATAAACCACGCCGCCATACGCGTCCGTGCAGGTCGCGCTCAGCAACAGTTCCTCCGTCGGCGCGCTGAGCGTGAACCGTTTTCGGAAATAGTAAGCCGGCTTGCTGAGCGGCAGGGCAGTGACGATGTTTTGCGGGCCTCCACCCGTCCCGAACTTTGCCTGGCCGATGGGCCAGAGCGCGTCGTTGAAATCCGGCAAATACCAATTCGCCAACGGCGGTGTTACTGAAAAACGCCAGTTTGCGCCGAACGGAATTACCGTCACCCAATTCGTTGATCCGAGCGCGGGTAGCGGCCGGAAGAAGACATTGTCCATAAACAACGACCCACTCCCCGGCGCTGCAATCGAGTATCGATGCCGCAATTCGATATTGGGAAAGCCTGCAGGCATCGTGAATACCTGGTTGGCGTAAGTCCACTGGCTTGGCGCGGTCCCGACTTTGAAATGCGGCGTAAAGTAATCCGGCCAGGGCAGGGCAGGGCGGTTGTTCGTGTTCGCGTTCTTGGTCGAGCTCCACTCGAACCAATGCTCCGAGGGCTGCGAGATGCCGCCGCTCTTGAACCATCCGCCGAAACTGTACAGCGTGCCGGCGCTAACGGGCACCGAGGAATCCGGCACGCCGTATTGGTTGAATTGAGCGATGCTGCTGTTGTTGCCCTGATTCTGCAGCAGAATTTGCATCGAGCGTTCGCCCTGGAACGCGTTGCTGCTGCCGAACATGTTCGTCATGGGAATGTCGCCCGTAAACCATTTGTCCCACCGGCAATTGTCATTCTGTTCGAATCCACCGTTCGCGATCAGATTATTGTTCACGTGCGACAAGACGGTAAACGGCGACGATCGTACACTATTTGTGTCGTAAACGGCTTCCACCTCATAGAAGTAAAGACGTCCCGGTTCGAGGCCGCTGTCAGTATACGACGCCGTTGTCCCCGAAACGGTGGCGACATGCGCGCCGGAGCGATGAACACGAAACAACCGCGCAGCTGACGGCGTGCTCCAAGTGAATTGCGCGCGGCGATAACCGCCGCTGCAGTCCGTAATCAGCGGAGTTCCTGCCGGAAAGAGCGGTGTGCTGCCTCGTCCATCGCGTTTATAACTTCCGCGATGCGTCGCCCATGAGACGCGATCCGCGTTCCGCGCGCCGAAATTATGAACGTACACCTGCCCGCTCAATGATCGGAAAACCACATCCAAACTACCGTCGCGGTTCACATCCGCAAGACATGGAATGTGTTTCACGCCCCCGGGCACGTTGAGCGATTGCTTGAGCGTACCATCCAGCGCGAAAACCAAAATCTGCCCGGTCGAAGGATTTCGCGAAGGGTCGTACGTGCCGACAATGATTTCTTCTGCGTCGTCAGCATCAACATTTCCAACGACCGGCGGTGATGGTAGAAAGGGAAAGAAGTTCTTCGGCCAGCCGGGCCGATCCACCATTTCCGCCCCGTTCCAATAGCGAAAGGCCAACTCGTACGAATGGTTAAAGCTCAGCACGTCAACGTGATTATCATGGTCCGGGTTCACGGGAATCAATGCGGCACTATTGAGCCAGCCATTCTCGTTAGTGATCGTGGCGAATTCCTTCCATCGCCGCCACAGGATCGCGCCATCGTCATCGAGAATGGTTTCATTGGGTTGCCAGAAGCGGCTCAGTTGCGTCCCGGGCACAAGCACTTCATCCAGCCCATCCCCGTCAAGGTCGGCAGTGTGGATGTCAATGCCGATCAGATAGGAACCACTCATCAGCCGCTGATTTTTCCCAAATTGCTTGTGGAGTGTTCCTTTACCCCAAAGGCCATGTGGCTTTGTTTTATCGAAACACACCACGCTGTCGCTATCGGTGAGCGCGTAAGTTTCGAGCGGCGCGTCAGTGTCTGCCTGTCCGATGGCGAGGCCCGACTCGACGAGTTGGTGCATGTGATAAATAAAATTCTTCGCCCCCGTGGCGGCATTCATGAAGGCGACGCCGCCAGACCAGGTCTCGCCGGTAATGCCCCATTCGATCGTGCCATAAGTCTGGCCGATGAACGGATTGAAATCCTGCGCACTGCCCGTCGGGTCAGGATCGATTTTCCATCCGGTGATCACCTTCAACGTTCCGTTCGCATTTACGTCCGCCACAATGGGTGGCGAGACTTGCGAGGAGAACACTGCGGTTGACGGCAAGCGGCTGCGAAACGCGCGGTCGGCCGACCACCAAAAACCGTTCGTCACCGTCTGGTAGCCGCCATCCGGAACGTAATTAGATGCATCGATTTGGCTGGACCAAAGCACCGTCCCGTTGTTGCGAAGCGCGACGACTTTATTGCCGCGCGTAATTAGAATTTCCAACTGGCCATCTCCATCTACGTCATAAAGCGTGGGCGATACATTCATCTCCTCGCCTCCGCTGGCGTACGGAAAGCCCGGCAAGCGCGTTCCATCGTAATTGAAAGCGTCCAGGTACCATTGGCCATCCAGGTTGCGGTAAGGGACAACGATCTCCAGCGCCGGGTCAGCGTCAAGGTTTCCAATCGCCATCGTGCCGAGGTGCCAGCCGCCGTTACCCGCCTGAAACGTTGAAAGCTGACCAGCCCACGCGGGCAAAGCGGTGCCCAAAAGCGCGTTACTAAACCCAAGAAAAGCCCACAGCAGAACGCGCCCACGGACGAAGACTGAATGACGGACACTATGGGCCAAAGCCGGACAAGGTATGTAGGTCGGCGCGAAATGTAAAGCTGCGATTGCATGTTTTTGAGCAAGATTTTACAATCCCGGCCGCATGAAAATCGCAATTGCGCTCTCTGCTCTTGCCACTTTTACTGGCTTCGGCATGGCTTTGGATTTACCAGACCCGCTCGTCATGAAGGACGGCACGCGCGTGACGACGCGCAAACAATGGGAACAAAAACGCCGCCCCGAATTGAAGGAGCTTTTCCAGGAGCAGATGTACGGTCACATCCCGCCGAAGCCCAAGAAGATCGATTTCAAAGTCCAAGGGGAACACGACGATTTTCTCGGCGGCAAAGCGGTGTTGAAGAACGTCACCATTTCTTTCGGTTCACCCGAAGCGCCGAAGATCGATTTGCTGGTAATCTCTCCGAAAGGAAAACAGAAATCGCCTGCGTTCCTCGTCCTGAACTTCTGCGGTAACCATGCCATCACCGATGACAAGAGGGTACCGCTCTTGCGCGGCTGGGCGAAGTGCAGTCCCAACAATCGCGCCACGGACGCAGACCGCGGCACGCAGGCGAACGACTGGCCATTGGAGGAAATCGTCGCCCGCGGTTACGCGCTGGCGACCTTCTGCAATTCAGACCCTGACTCCGACCGGGCGGACGTTTCGGACGGTGTCTACAAATGGCTCGACCCGAATGCCCCGCCACAAAACCGCGGAACGATAGCCGCCTGGGCATGGGGCTTTCATCGTGCGATGGATTATTTGGTCACCGACAAAGCCATCGACGCAAAGCGCGTCGCCACGCTCGGTCATTCACGCAATGGCAAAACGGCCCTGCTTGCGGCCGCGATGGACGAACGGTTTGCCCTTGCGATTCCGCATCAGGCAGGTTGCGGCGGCACGGCGCCCAGCCGCGGCAAGACTGGCGAGTCAGTGCAACAGATCAACAAAGGCTTCCCGCATTGGTTTAACGCTGAGTTCAAGAAATACAATGATGCTCCCGAGAAGCTGCCGTTCGACCAGAATTGTTTGGTGGCTTTGATGGCGCCGCGGCCGGTGCTGTTCTCGAATGCACAGGAGGATCGATGGGCGAATCCCAGCGGCCAATTCGAAGTGCTCAAGGCTGCCGAGCCAGTCTACAAGCTGCTGAAAGCCGGCGGCCTCGAAGCCGACAAAATGCCGGAATTAGGCAAGCTCGTGAACAGCAATCTCGGATATTTCATTCGGCCGGGAAAACACTCGATGACGAAAGACGATTGGAAGGCCTTCCTCGAGTTTGCGGACAAACACTTGTGAACGTGAGAGGACCTCTTAGTTGGAGTGCGGCGTTAAGTCACCGCACTCCAAATAATGGCTAACCGGACGACGATTTCCCTGAAATTCCGGCCAGCTTGTTAAGCTCGCGATGGATGCGGGCGACGCGTTCGACCTGTCCCTTGGCTGCGAAGCGCTCGTAAAATCCTTCGTTGCGAAACGCGCGCACCTGCTCGGTCCACGGAGCCAGCTTTTCACGCCAGCGCGAGATACGGTCGCTTTCTTCACCTTTGTCCGACATCGCCAAATCCGCGCACACACGAATCATCGCCTTCAACGTCACCGGTTTGGTGACCATGTAATTATCGTTGCCCCAGGCATCGCCCCATACCTGCGCCGAAGCTTTGAGGAAATCGCGCACGGTTCCGTAGTACCTTTCCGCTGACCGTCGATCGGTGCCTTCGCGCTCGATCGTCTTCCACGCCTGCTTCACCCAGCGATGGATTTCGTTGAACAACTCAGCCTGCAAAATCCATTTCTCCTGTTTGCTGCGTCCGCCGAGACGATTGATGCGATAACGCAGTGGACTGTCGCCTTCGCTGTAGAGCATCTCGACGATCCGCGCCGCGAAACGCCGGTCCGGTTCCGCCCAGGACACCCGTTCGTACAAATCAATCAAATGGCTCTTGTTGATGCGTGTCGGCGTGGAATTGAT
>DATENK010000183.1:0-8971 GCA_035275085.1 Verrucomicrobiia bacterium
GCCCTGGGCAATCTCAGGTCTTTCGCGCCCGCGAGCTTGATGCCAAGGGCCTGACGGTGCAGGAACTTAAGGATAGCCGGAACCTCAAATGGGCGCATTACATTCCGCCGGGCGCGCGTGTGCGTTCGAACGTGAAAGGCGACTTCGATGGCGAAGGAAAGCTTGTTGCTGCGAACGACAGCATTCCTTCGGCAGGCGCTTTCGAGGCATCGCTAGGTGATTTGAAAGGCTATATTCGCGGCCGCGTGCTCCCGTATATGCCGCTAAAGGAAGATTTTGAGTCATTCCAGCTCACCGAGAAAACCACCAACACGGTTGAAGAGCCGACCGCGTTCGCATTTCCGCCGTTGCCGTGGATCGGCGCGCGGTTTAAGTTCGAGGTGCGCGAAAAGGATGGAAACAAGGCTTTGACAAAAACAATCGACAACAAGTTTTTCCAACGCAGCACCGTCTTCATCGGCACCCCGGAAATGAAAAATTACACGATTCAGGCGGATGTGATGAGCGAGGGCACCCGTCGCAAGATGTCGGAGGTCGGTGTAATCAATCAGCGTTATTTGATCGTCCTGAAGGGCAACGAGCAGAAGCTGGAAGTGAACTCGAATCTTGAGCGCTTGCGTGTTCCCTCAGCGGAGGAGCCCCCCAACTTCAAGTGGTCGCCCAATACCTGGTACCGTCTCAAGGCGCGCGTCGATGTCGCATCCGATGGCGCGGGGGTTGTGCGAGCGAAAGCCTGGAAGCGCGATGATGCGGAGCCCGAAAAATGGACCTTGGAAGTGCCGCATCGCACCGCTCATCAAAATGGTTCGCCCGGGCTGTTCGGTTTCGCGCCACAGGACCAGCGCGTGTTCATCGACAACGTAACGGTCAGTGCCAACCAATAGTTATGAAACGAATCATCATTTTTCTCATCAGCTCTGGAATCCTTACCGCCGTGGGTGCCGATTGGCCGCAATGGGGCGGCACGCCTCCGCGCAACATGTATTCGCCCGAAAAAGGGCTGCCTGCGGTTTTCGATCCGGGAAAATTCAAGAAGGGAACGGAAGAGGTGGACCTGAAAACCACCAAAAATGTGAAGTGGGTCGCCAAGCTCGGTTCGCAAAGCTACGGCAACGTGACCATCGCAGGCGGCAAGGTCTTTGTCGGCACCAATAACGAAAATCCGCGTGATCCGCAGCATCAGGGCGACCGCAGCATCCTGATGGTGTTCGATGAAAAGACCGGCGAGTTTTTATGGCAACTCGTCATTCCCAAACTTAAGGCCGGCAAAGTGAATGACTGGGAAAGCCTCGGCTTGCTGTCGGCCCCGACTGTCGAGGGCGATCGTGTTTACCTCGTCACCAGTCGCTGCGAAGTCATGTGTCTCGACGTGAACGGTATGGCGAACGGCAACGATGGCCCCTTCAAAGATGAAGCCAAATACGTCGTAGTGGATACCGGCAATCCACCGGCAAAAATCGGAGCGCACGATGCCGACATCATCTGGAAATATGACATGATGGACGAATTGGGCGTATTTCCGCATAACGCTTCGAATTGTTCAGTGCTCGTCCTCGACGACCTCGTTTACGCCTGCACCTCGAATGGGCAGGATTGGACGCACTCGAATATTCCCTCGCCGCTTTCGCCCAGCTTCATCGCCCTCAATAAAAAGACCGGCGAGTTCGTGGCTGAAGACGACGCGCACATCGGCCCGCGTATCTTCCACGGCCAATGGAGTTCGCCTTCCACCGGAAAGGTGAACGGCAAGAATCTCGTGTTCTTCGGTGGCGGTGACGGCTGGTGCTATGCCTTCGACCCCAAGCCAGTTAAAAGCGAGGACACAAGTGTGTTGAAGGTCGTGTGGAAGGCCGATTGTAATCCGCCTGAATACAAAACGAGGGATGGCAAGCCGATCCGCTATCCGGCCGCGGAAGGGCCGAGCGAAGTCAACGCCACTCCCGTGTTCTACAAAAATCGTATTTACATCGCGACCGGCCAGGATCCCGAGCACGGGGAAGGCGTGGGTCATCTCGTTTGCCTGGATGCAACCAAAACCGGCGACATCACGAAGTCTGGGTTGCTGTGGGATTATAAAGGCATCCATCGTTCAATTTCTACGGTCTCGATTGATCCAGAGACAGGCTTGGTTTTCGTGGGCGATTTCTCAGGCTTCGTGCATTGCCTGGATGCGGAGAACGGCAAAGTTTATTGGGTCCACGATATGAAAGCGCACATGTGGGGCTCGACGATGGTGGGCGATGGCAAGGTCTATCTCGGGGATGAGGACGGTGATTTTGTTGTGCTCGCCGCCAGCAAGGAAAAGAAAATCCTGAGCAAGATGACCATTGACGGCCGCGAGCAGGATGGTCCCAATCTTGGCGCGCCTGTTTACGGGACGCCGGTGATCGCCAACGGGGTCGTATACATCCAATCCAACACACATCTTTACGCCTTTCACGACGCCTCGCGCGGCAGCTCGGACGAAGTTCCCAAAGTGAACATCAAACCTGCTGCTTCGAAGTAATTGTATGCAATCGAACGTTGTTGACCCTTCCGCAATCAAAGCGGCGCAGGACAAGCTGGACGCGCACGTCCGTGAAATCATCCAATGGCATTTTTCGCCCGAAACGGGCTCTCCATTCTGGCTCGAATGGGCGACCAAAGCGGGCTGGAATCCCGTAAAGGAAATCCGAAGTTTCGCCGACATCCAGCGCTTCCCGCATTTCCAGGATGAATGGTTGCGCGATCTCCAGCCGGAGGTCTGGGTACCGCGGGCATTCAAAGGTAAGCCGTTCAACATCTTCGAAACGGGCGGCACCACCGGCATGCCCAAGCAGCGTATCGGCTGGGAAGATTACAAAGTAGACTACAGCGAGTTTTCCGAAAAGCTTTCGGACGCGCATTTTCCGCGCAATCATTATTGGCTGATGATGGGCCCTACCGGCCCCCGCCGTTTGCGTCTGGCCATCGAGCATCTCGCAAATGTACGTGGCTGCTCCTGTTATTTCATTGACCTTGATCCGCGGTGGGTCAAACGCCTGCTGTCCGGCAAACAGTTCGAGCAGGCCAAAGCCTACATGGAACATGTGGTCGAGCAGGCCGCCACCATCCTGAAATTTCGCAAAGTCAGCGGTCTTTTCACCACGCCGAAACTGCTTGAAGCTCTTGGCGAAAAAGTGAACCTTTGGGAGGCTGGTATCCGCGGCGTCTTCTGTGGCGGCACGACCATGGCGCCGCAATATGTCCGCTTCATCGTGGAAGAACTATTGGAAAACCGCATCGGCTTTTACCCTACGTACGGCAACACGCTCATGGGTCTCGCCGCCAGCGTCCCGTTGCAACCTGAGGACAAATTCTCGATTACTTACTACGCCCCTCAACCGCGTGCGGTCCTGCGCATTGTGGATCCAAACAACACCACCCAGGTGAAGAACCACGGCGAATGGGGCCGGGTGGAACTCACCACGCTTACCCGCGAATTCTTCATGCCTCGCTTCCTGGAACGCGACGAAGCGATCCGACGCGCCCCTCGTCCGCCTTACGCGTGGGATGGTGTAGCCGAAGTCCGCCCCTTCGGCGCGATGGAAAAAACCATCGTCGAAGGTGTGTACTGACGCAGTTACCGAAGGCACCCGGCGAGTCGCGCTTTAGCTAAGCCCGCTTTGGCCGCTGCTACCGTAGCCGGGCATGCCCGGTGAATTCGATGGCGACGTCCCGCCACCTGTGGACTCCACGCGCCCGCTATGAATTTCGCCGCGCCACGCGCCGGTTTCCTGGATGCGGGTTTGGACGAAATCGCGAAACCGTTTCAAATCTCCCTCGATGCGCGTGCCGACAGCGCCGAGCGCCGCGCCCAGGTTTTCTATAACGCCTTCAGCCTGATATTCCATACGGACAGTCACATGGGTACGATTGGCTGCTATCGGCCGGAAGCTTACGATCCCTGCATTCGGCGCTCCACTGGTGCTGCGCCAGGCGATTTTCTGGTCGGGCACCTGCTCGAAGATCTCGGCGTCCCATTCCTTGCGTTTGCCCGCGATCTCCGCCACCCAGTGTAACCGCTTGTCATCGAGCTGTTGCACCTGCTCAATGCCTTGCATGAATTTTGGGAAGTCTTCGAACTGCGTCCACTGATTGTAAACCTTGTTCACCGGCGCTTCCACTTCGATGGATTTTTCCACGTGCATATGTCCCATAAGGTAGCGGGACGGCGTCCCCGGCGTAGTAGAGAATTGTCCCCATACGTTTGTAGGACGAAATGGGACGGCAAACAGGGTGGGATGGACGATATTCCTGCTTCCGATAAACGCATACGGTACGCAGATGATGGGGAAAATTTGGTTTGCGGCCCTGGCAGCTTTTGGGGCCGCAGCGTGCAGCCTTGTGGCCGCCGCGCTGGTGCCGCCCAGTGTGGTGGATTACACCGGGTTGGCTTTGCCCAAACCTGGTGATTATACGCTGCACATTCTTTCCCCGAATGTCCTTGAATTGGTCCTAATCAACACTAAAGCACCGGATCCGGCGCACGTTGATTCATGGGACCTCGTTGATGCGAATACCCAATTCCAAGCCCCACCCCCTTCAGCGTTTCTCGTCACCGCCAATGGCACACAAATCGCCGTTCAGGCTGTCGGTTTTAAGCGGCGCGCGCTCTATGCGCCGACGGCCAGGCGCGATCTGCGTATTCAGAACTCGATTGTTCTGCGACTCGGCGGCTCGATCGTCGACGGCCAAACGGTCGAGGTGAGGAACCCAAGCGGATCGTTGTGGACCGACGCGACAAAGTTCATTGCGGTGGCGGACACGCATCGCTATAGCCCCGCAATTCATGTCAACCAGCACGGCTACGCCCCGGGGTTATCGAAGCGGGCGATGATCGGTTATTACCTCGGCAACCTGGGTGAGTTGGCAATCAATGCCGGCAACGGCTTTCGTCTGGTAGATGCCGCCTCTGGCGCGCAGGTTTACACGGGATCTTTGACGGCGCGGCGCGATAATGGTTTCGAGTATCTACCCACCCCTTACCAAAATGTTTACGAGGCGAACTTCACTTCGTTTAACACGCCCGGGGCATATCGGCTCGTCGTCCCGGGCATGGGCTCATCGTTGCCCTTCAGGATTGAAGATGGCATTCCGATGGGCGCGACCCGCGCTTATGCGCTCGGGCTGTATCATCAGCGTTGCGGCATGGACAACCGTTTTCCTTTCACGCGTCACATCCACAATTACTGCCACACTAACCTTGCGGACGTCCCGGTCCCCCAAAGCTCGTTTGGGAATACCTGGACGATGATAGCGTCCGAGTCCGCGGATTACGCAAGTAACCCGCGACACACGGCCATGCAACTGCGCAGCGAAGCCACGCAACTGTATCCATTCGTTAACCGCGGAAAACTGAACGTATCGGGTGGACACCATGACGCAGGCGATTACAGCAAATACACCATTAACAGTGCGGCACTCGTGCATTTCCTGGTTTTTTCCGTGGACTGCTTTCCCGGCGCCGCGGCGTTGGATAACTTCGGCATCCCTGAAAGCGGCGACGGGATTAGTGATTTGCTGCAGGAAGCTAAATGGGAGGCCGACTTTCTAGCCAAATTGCAAGACGCCGACGGCGGCTTTTATTTTCTGGTGTATCCGCGTGACCGCGCTTACGAGAGCAATGTTTTGCCGGACAGCGGCGATCCGCAAGTGGTTTGGCCCAAAACAACGGCCGTAACCGCCGCCGGAGTTGCAGCGCTCGCCCAAGCTGCGTCCTCACCGCTCTTCAAGCAGCGGTACCCTGCTGCGGCGGCAACTTATCTGCAAAAAGCGCAGCTTGGCTGGAATTTTCTTACCAATGCCATCGCCCGTTTCGGCAAGGACGGCTCTTACCAAAAGATCACCCACTACGGTGACTGGTTTATGCACGACGACGAACTCGCCTGGGCTGCATGTGAAATGTATTTGGCGACTACTAATGCGGCCTATCAGCAAAAGCTCATCGAATGGTACAATCCGCAGGATGCCGGCACCCGCCGTTGGGGTTGGTGGCGCTTGTTCGATTCCTATGGACGCGCAGCGCGCAGCTACGCGTTCGCCGCGCGCAGTGGGCGCCTTGCCGCAGGTCAATTAAATGCCGGCTATCGCGCCCAATGCGAAACGGAACTGGCCGCGGCCGCACAGGACATTCTCCGGCGTACCACCAACAATGCCTACGGCGTTGGATTTCCGATCGAGGACAAGAGTTACATGACCGCCGGTTGGTTTTTCCCCAGTGCACGCGCGTTCGATTTGACTGTGGCGTACCAAATCGATCCCCGCCCGGAATACCTGGATGCGCTCATCAGCAATTTGAACTACGAAAACGGCTGCAACCCGCTGAACGTATCCTTTATGACTGGTATGGCCTGGAAACGTCAGCGCGAAATAGTGCATCAATATGCGCAAAATGATCGTCGCGTGCTTCCGCCCTCCGGTATTCCCCTGGGTGCTATGCAGTCGGGGTTCGATTGGGTGGCGCAGTACGGCGGCGAGGTCGGTGCAATCAGTTTTCCCGCAGATTGGTTTTCCACGGGCCCTTACGCACTCTACGACCGCTGGGGCGACACCCACAATCTCTCCACCGAATTCGTGATCGCGGACCAGTCGGCCGCGCTCGCCAGCCTCGCGTACGTCGCGGCGCTGAGTTCATCGCGATCCCAGTCATGGGTCTCCGCATCGGCTCAGATCGTCGTTCCTGCGCAAGCAGCGATGAACCTGCCGGTGATGGCTTCGGTGCAAGGCGTTGGACTCGATTTGTCCCAGGCGCAAATCGTATGGGAAGCGCGCGACCAGGAACCCGCATTCGGCAGCAACTTCGTCTTTGTGCCGAAATCACTAGGCACAAACTGGATTGAAGTTGAGGCCGCGCTCGCCGATGGCCGTCGGGTGTTCGCCGCAACCAACATAATGGTCACCAACGGCCCGCCCTCGGTCAGCGTTACCGCGAGCGATCCGAATGCGTCCGAATCTGGCGATCCCGGCGTGTTCATGTTCACGCGCAGCAGTCCCAGCAACGCATTGACCGTCTTCTTCGCGTTGTCTGGGAGCTCAACCAACGCGGTACATTACGCGAATATTGGAAACAGTGTGGTTTTCCCCGCCGGCGCCACCAATCGAAGCGTGACGATCTCACCTATCAACAACTCAGTCGCGGACGGGAACAAAACGGTGGTTCTTACGCTTACGACCAACGCCTCTTACGCTGTGAGTTCGCCAACTCAGGCAGTCGTTACTATTTACGACGACGAAATGAACGTGCTGCCAAGCGTAAATATTTCGAGCCCCGCGGCCTCGACCATCTATCTGCAAACAACGAATAATTGGCTTACGGTCAAGGCCACCGTAACCGATGATGGCAAACCCGTTCCACCCGGAAACTTGACTATCACCTGGAACCAGGTCGCCGGGCCTCCGGCCCTCACATTCGTTCCATCGAATTCCCCGAATTGCTTGATCAAATTCAATGCGCCAGGGATTTACACGTTGCGCCTCTCAGCTTATGACGGTCAGTACCAGGGCTCGGACGAATTTACCGCGGTGGTGGACCTCGATATGGCAATTTCAAATGGGCTCGTCGCCTATTGGCGCTTTGCTGAACCCAGCGGCACCCTCGCAGTCGATTCGTCCGGCAACAATCGCAACGCCGCAATTTCGGGGGGTGCTACCTTCAGCGCCGGCCGCATAAATAATGCAATCAACTTCGACGGAAACGACGACCTGGGCACTTTTAACGCGCCTGAGCTCACGCAAATCAGTGTCGCGGGTTGGCTGAAGATGGCAGGTAACGGCAACAGCTTCACTCCGCGCATCATCGAAATGCCGGGTTTTACAGTGCGCCTGCTACGCGATGTCACGCTGGGGCACCGTCTGGGCTTGCAATCGGCACGCTCCGAAGCCCCGGCTGAGTGGCGCATCGATCCGGGTCTGATTACTGACAACGTCTGGTTTCATTTCGCCTGCGTTTACGATCCTTATCGCCCCGGTGCAGTGCCTGACCTTTACATCAATGGCACCCTGCAGAACGTCAGCGAGTTGAGCCCCGGTGCGGGCAGCCTCGTCTCAAATAGCGGCATTGGTTACATCGGCAATCACGAGGCGCTGGATCGCGGCTACCAGGGGGCGATCGACGAACTGCGTATCTACAATCGTCTGCTCACGCCCGATGAAGTCGCGCTGCTCGCCTATCTCGTTCCCAATCTCGCCCCGGCCGTCACTGTCGGGGACGCCTCCTTTTTCACGAATCCGTTTACCATTCGCGCGATCGTGCTGGACGATGGAAAACCGCTTCCTATCACAAACTACTGGCAGCAAGTCAGCGGCCCCGGCACTGTGGCCATTGCCAACACCAATGCCCGCCTGACCAGCGCCACCTTCCCTGCGCCCGGTACCTATGGCTTGCGCTTCTGGGCCACCGACGGTGAAGTCCTCACGCACAGTGATGTGCAATATACCTATCTGGCCGCGCCGCGAATCCTTTCCATCCAGCAGGCAGGCAATGTCGTGACGCTCACCTGGATCAGCGCGCCTGGTAAAACCTATCGCGTTCTATATAAGAACAGCCTCACGGATGCATCCTGGACGCCATTGACCGCCAACGTTATTGCCACGAACACGCTTATGTCTTCGGTGTTAACGAACACCATCTCGCCGCGCTTTTACCGTGTCTCGGGTCAGTGATCCCACTTCGCACGCAATCTCTCGGGTGTGGCCCCGCTCTCGCGCAGCTTGCGAAGGCTTAGCGCGTCGTGCCGTTTAGCCAAACGCACACCTGCGTCGTCGTTCATGAGCGGACAATGGTAAAATGCAGGCGGCTTCAATCCCAAAGCCCTATACAACAGAAGCTGTCGCGCCGTTGACACGAGCAAGTCCGCGCCGCGCACCACTTCGGTGATGCGCATTTCGGCGTCATCCACCACCACCGCGAGTTGATACGCAGGAAGATCGTCCTGGCGCCAAACCACAAAAT
>DATENK010000184.1:0-2270 GCA_035275085.1 Verrucomicrobiia bacterium
CTCCATCGGGACGAGCAATTTTGTCGGCTCTTCCGGCAACGACGACTTCTCCGACAACCGAAGTACATCCGGCCGAGCTTTTTTGGCTGGCGCTTCCTGTTGAACAAGTACACGCGGCGACGACTTCTCCTCCACCGCCGGCTGCTGATCGCGCCGTTCTAGAGGCGAAGATTCCACTTCGGAAGCAATCTCGACGACCGGTGTTGAAGCAAACCGCGGCACGACGAGTGGCTCGACACGCCGTGCAGTGCCGCGGGCACGCTCGACCAACCTCGCCAGAAAATGGTTCATGCAGCCAGCATCTCCAGGTAGGTTCGGCGACGTTGCGCCGGCAGGCTCAGGATCTCACGCTCCGTCCAGCCGTATGCACGCGCGAGAGCGTCGATTTCGTACACGAGTCGCTGCGCGTGCGCCGCGATCTCAGTCCAGAAAAAGTGCGCGATATCAAAAAGCAGTTCCCAATGTTTTCCGCAGTTTGGGCAGCCTAACGAAACGATAATTTCTGCCTGCGGATCGGCTTCCACCATCGCGTGACTTAGCGCTTCGACAGCGTCCTCAGAGAGTTCCTCAGGCAGGGGGGGGGCGACCACACACTGCTCGATTAACTGGCGAATACCGCGGGACTGATCGGGCGCGGCTACCGCTCCCGCCAGATCGCGACTGGTCGGCAAGCGAAACCGCAGGCAAGTTCCGTTCACCTCAACCTCGTGCATCGTTTCCGCTACCTTTTCGCGATGTGCGAGCCTGGCTGTATCAATTGGAAACTCAACCCGCTCCCCACATTGTGGACATTCGCAGGTTCCACCCGCAGATCCTCCGAACATGCCTATCCGCAGTCGCAGCAATCGGGCATCACGTTCTCCCATTGTCAGGTCGGCCAGTTCATTGCGGCTCAATTCCGGAGACGCCGCAGCCAGCAGGGTCAACGCTCGATCAAGTTCATGCTGTTGCCGCCCAGCTTCCCAGACATCGAGGATGTTCTCTGGCGAGAGAGATCGCGTCGGTTGCTCCATGACCGAAGGCATCCACTTTTATGCTGGCTCGACAAAGGTTGGTTCGGTCGGCTCGGTCACGTCGTAATCACGCTCCCAGCCTTCGTTTTCCAGTTTGATGTGCTGGATCGCAACCGCGTTTGCGTTGGCATCAAGATCTGACAGCGCTTGGAATTCCGAAACCCACGCGCGAAATACCTTGTAACTAATCGCGAGCTGGCCTGCTTCGTTGTAGACGTCGAGGATGACATCCTTGCGGAAATCTTTCAGCGAAACTTCGGCGCCGAGACCGGACCCGAAGTTCCAAACCTTGTTCGCCCATTTTTCGAACTCGGTGTCGTGCGTAACACCGCGCTCCAGCGTGATTGCTTCAAACTCGGTACGGCCGGGCGACTTCCGGCTGCTGCTGGGATCGCCTCCTTCCCGATGCTTCACCACTTCCGTGGTCCGCTTGAGCGCGCCGACCTTGCTGACGCCGGCGACGTAGCGTCCATCCCATTTCACCCGGAATTTGAAGTTCTTGTATGGATCGAACCGTTGCGGATTAACACTGAATTGAGCCATGGGATTCTCCTCGGTTTAGGTTTCGATTTGCCCGGCGAGTTGCTGGATTCTAATGACGACAAATTCGGCCGGTTTGAGCGGCGCAAAGCCGACCAAGATGTTCACGATGCCGTTATCGATATCGGTTTGTGTTGTGGTTTCGCTGTCGCATTTGACCAAATACGCTTCGCGAGGTGTTTTCCCTTGAAACGCGCCCTGCCGGAAGAGGCTTTGCATGAACGCGCCGATGTTGAGCCGGATCTGTGCCCAAAGCGGTTCGTCGTTAGGCTCAAAGACCACCCACTGAGTGCCGCGATAGAGCGATTCCTCAAGGAATAATGCGGTGCGCCGTACCGGAATGTATTTCCATTGCGACGCCAGGCGGTCGCTTCCTTCCAGAGTGCGCGCGCCCCAAATGACGCGGCCGGCTGCGGGCATCGCGCGGAGGCAGTTAATGCCTAACGGATTCAGCTGTCCTGTGTCGGCATCGTTAAGAGGAACGCTCAACGCCGGGACACCCCCAAGTCGTGCCTCAAGACCGGCCGGCGCTTTCCAAACGCCGCGATCGGAATCAGTACGAGCCATTACGCCGGCCACGGCGCCACAGGGAGCGAACTCTTCGAATTGATGGTCGTGCAGCGGATTCGTTTGCCACAACGTCGGGAAGTAAAGAGCGGAATAGTTGGTCGTGTCGACGTTGCTCTGAAAATCCGCGATCGCGCTCGCCCCGGACAA
>DATENK010000185.1:0-4223 GCA_035275085.1 Verrucomicrobiia bacterium
CTGTCCAAAGGCGCGCCGAAATGAGCTTCGCCGACGATTTTAACGGCGACACCCTGCGGCCTGGTTGGCAATGGCCTGCGGCTGACGAGCCGCGTCACACGGTTGAGCGCGGTAACCTCATTCTTTCCCCGGCGCGCATGACAAATGACTTCCTCGGCGCCGTACTCGCTCATCCGACCACGGTCGGAGATTACGCCGCCCGCACGACAGTCGGCGAAATGCAGCGTGGCACCTTCGCGGGCATCGCCGCATATGGCGATGCCGCAAACGCGATTGGCCTCGCGACCGGGCCTGGCGGCAAGCTCGTCGTGTGGTTGCGCCAGAAAGGGCAGCATCAAGTCTTGTCTCAAACCAGCCTCCCCAAACGGCAGGATATTCAATTGCAATTGCGAGCCAAAGAAGGACATCGCTTCTCGTTCTTCGCCCGCGGCGACGAGTCGCAGCCGTGGAACCAGATCGGCGAGGAAATGGAAGGCAAACATCTTCCCCCATGGGACCGCAACGTACGTGTTGCGTTAACCGTGGGCGGAATGGAAGGCGCCGTGGCGAAGTTCGAGAATTTCTCCCTGACGCCCAGCATTAAGGGACCTGCTTCGGATTCAACAAAGTAGTGAATCGGAAGTTCCGCTGCAGCGCGTAGGTCACGCTGAGCACGAAAAAAGAGACGATCAGCAGGAACAGCGACGTTCGTGTCGCGGCCGCGTAATCGAGACTCTGCACCTGATCGTAGATCGAGATCGATACGGTTCGCGTCACGTTCGGGATATTGCCCCCCACCATAAGCACCACACCGAATTCGCCAAGCGTGTGCGCGAAGCTCAGCACCATTCCTGAAATAATTCCGGGCCACGCCAAAGGCACCATCACTTTCCAGAACGTCCGCCACGGAGACGCCCCGATGTTCAACGAGGCTTGCACCAAATACGGGTCAATGCCGCGAAATCCCGCGGTGAACGGCTGTACCGCGAACGGCAAACTGTAAAGGATCGACGCAATCAATAACCCTTCAAACGAAAACGGCAGGGTGTGTCCGCTGAATTTCTGATATGCCTGCCCGACCCATGTCCGTGGGCCAAGCGCGACCAGCACGTAATACCCCAGCACAGTTGGCGGGAGCACCAGGGGCAGCGCCACAAAGGCCTCGACAAAAATTCGGCCGCGCCAGCGCGTGTGGGCCAGCCACCATGCGATCGGCAAACCCACTACCAACAGCGCAACTGACGCACACGCCGACAATCGGGCGGTAAGCGCGATAGCATCCCAGTCCATGCGAGCGCAGATTTAAAGCGCCTGCCCCCAAGTTCCAAGTTCAAATGGGCGCTAAACCTCTGACAACACCATCGCCACAGCATAAAAACCGGTTGGCGTAGTGCGCTCCACATAAATCGAGTTCAGATCACCATTGCCAAGCAGGACTTGCTCGTCGGCAGGGCCCGTCGGAGTTAGCGAGAAAGTGATGGGCTGCCACAGGTGCGTGAGCTTCTCGCGGAAACGCACTTCGTAATAGACGTCCCCTTCGGCCAAGAACTCGAGTCGCAAGCGCGAACTGAATTGCGGCCCTGGAAGAAAGGAAGTCACGTTGAATCCCATTTCGGGCACGGTAATCGTGAGCAGATCAGTCCCATCGAACGAGAAATCCAATGCGGTCAAGGATTGGTTTGCCGGACCCTCCACTACGTCGCCGTGAAGATCGTACATGGAACCATGGCAGGGACAACGCATCGCAAAGAGTTCCGGATTGAACGTCCCGACTACGCACGCAGCGTGTTGGCACGTCGAGTCCAGCACGTAAAAACCATTGCTGTCGCGATTAATGAGCACCGGGTAATAGCGGCCCTGCGGGAAAGAATTATCGCCCTCCCCCACCGGATTGACTCCGAGCCGCACCGAACCGATCTCTCCCAGGAGAGCAGGATAGTCGTTAATATTGATACGAAACGTTGGCTCCTGGGACGTAGGCGTGAACGTGGCGGCGTATATACTCGACCACGATTTCCCAAAGGCAGAAGAAAAAGCCGTTCCGAGAAAAAGTCCTTTAATAAAACGGCGCCGCGGGAGGCTCTGCATACTGCGAACGGAAGATAACACACCTCGATAAAATCATAAACTATAATGTTGCCAAACCGGTCGGTTCTTGTACCTTTACATTACTCCCGATCACCGATCCTATTTCTGCCTCCGCATGAGAATTGTAACGAAGGCTTGGATCGGCTTGCTGCTCGTGTGGCTGGCGTCTGCAGCCATCGCTGCTCCGGCGCTGCTGTTGAGCTTTGAAAACAAGGTCGAAACAGCCGCCGCCGGGAGCGCCGCATGGTCGCCGGCCCAGACGAACAAGACTTTGCTCCCAGGCGACCGCCTGCGCACGTTGCGTCGTAGCCGCGCCCTGCTGCGGCTGTCTGATTTCAGCGTGATCCGCGTGAATGAACTCACGTTGCTGGAGATTCGCGCGCCCGCCACCGGGCAGAACGGCTTTCTCGACCTCCAATCCGGCTCCATTTATTTCTTTAACCGCGAACGCCCCAGCACGATTGAGTTCCGCACGCCGGTCGCATCTGGGGCGATTCGCGGGACTGAATTTCACCTCGGCGTGGCTGCCAATGGCGAGACGACGCTGACAGTCTTCGAAGGCGAGGTCTCGCTGAGCAATGCTCAAGGCGAGTTGAACTTCGCGCGGGGTGAGCAAGGCATCGTCGCGCCCGGACAAGCCCCGCGCAAGACCGCCGTCGCAAATGCGATCAATGTCATTCAGTGGTGCCTATATTACCCTGCCGTGTTCGAGGCGCCCGACCTCGCCGGGATCGTTGATTCGGTGGCAGCCTATCGCCGCGGAAACCTTCTTCAGGCCCTTGAGTTGTATCCGCCGGACCGCGAACCAGCTTCTGATCCGGAACGTGTTTATCTCGCGTCACTCCTGCTCGCGCTCGGGCAAGTGGACGAAGCGCAAGCGCTGGCGGCGTCGTCACCGGATCTCCTGAAATTCATCGGCATCATCAAAGGCGAGGCTACTCTTCTGCCGGACGATCCAATGGTGCAATCGTATTATTATCAGGCGCGTCATGAGCTTGAACGAGCCCGTGATGCTGCTCGAAAAACCGCGCAACGCTCGCCGAATTTTGGCTTCGCGTGGGCCAGAGTCGCGGAATTGGAATTTGGGTTCGGCCACGGGGACGCTGCAACGGACGCGCTTAAGACAGCGCTCGAAGTGTCACCCGAGAATGCTCAGGCGTGGACGCTGAATGGCTTTCTTTGGCATGCGCGGAATAATTCGGAGAAAGCCATGGAATCGTTCGAGCGTGCCATCTCGCTAGACCCTGCACTTGGCAACGCCTGGTTAGGACGCGGCCTCACACGCTTCCGCATGGCCGAGCGCGAGGCCGGGCGCGCCGATCTGCAAGTGGCTGCAACACTGGAGCCGCACCGTTCATTATTGCGCAGCTACCTCGGTAAAGCATTTACCGATCGGAGGCAGGAGGAATTGGCGACCAAGGAGTTGCGTCGCGCGCGCGAACTCGATCCGAACGATCCGACGGTGGCGCTCTATTCGGCGTTGTTGTTTGAACAGGAAAATCGCGTGAACGAAGCCATCGACGCGCTGGAAACATCGAAAACGCAAAACGATAATCGCCAGCTATTTCGTTCGCGCCTGCTGCTGGACCAGGATCAGGCGGTCCGGAGCGCGAATCTCGCCTCCATCTATCAAGACGCGGGGATGTTCGACGTGAGCGTGCGCGAAGCCTCCCGTGCAGTGATGTACGACTATGCAAATTACTCGGCACATTTGTTTCTAGCCAACAGCTACGACGCCCTGCGCGATCCGCGGCGTGTGAACCTGCGGTATGAGACGCCCTGGTTCAGCGAATTGTTGCTGGCGAACCTCCTCGCGCCGGTCGGCGGCGGCGCTTTATCGCAAAACATTTCGCAGCAGGAATATTCACAATTATTTGCAGGCACCCACTTCGGCGTGATCTCCTCCACCGAATATTATAGCCGCGGTGACTGGATCCAAAGCCTTTCGCAATACGGCGTGATCGATAACAGCAGTTACGCGATCGACGGCTATTACCGGTCGGAAAACGGCGACCGACCGAACAGTGAACTCGAACAGTTCGGCGTCTCGGTGAAGTTTAAGCAGCAAATGACACCGGACGACGGGCTGTTCGTGCAGGCAATCTATTTCGGCGCGGACGCGGGAGACGTGGCGCAATACTGGGATTGGGACCGCA
>DATENK010000186.1:0-6878 GCA_035275085.1 Verrucomicrobiia bacterium
TAGGCCAGCGTCAATTGCTCCGCTCCTTGCGCGACGCGCCGATAGGCCTCGGCCGCAATGGGTGAGAACTTTGGGCCCAATTCTGTGCGCATGCGCATGATTTCTTTGCCTGACTTAATCAATTCGGCCGTGAACCCCTCCAGTGCGGCCGCGTCCTGGAATGATCGCTTCAGCAAAGCATTGCGCGACCGCAGCGCGCGTGCGTATCGCTGCAAAGTTGGCAAATAACTCGGATGAGTTTGCGTTAACAACAAATCCATGAAGCGCCTTCGGTTACGGCCGCTGCCTTTAATGATTTGCAGATCCTCCGTGCAAAACACGACCGTCCGCAGGGTACCCAGGTACTCTGTCAATCGCTTCACTGGCTGGCCGTTCAGGCTGAGTTGTCGTTCGTGGCTGGACCAATACATTTTAATCTCGTTGGCTGCATGGCTCTGCACTTTTGCACCAACGAAGTACCCCTTTTGTCCATGACGAACCATTTGCTGGCTGGCCGCGCCGCGAAAGGAGCGGAGGGTCGCGACCAAATAAATCGCTTCCAACACATTGGTCTTTCCTTGCGCATTGTCCCCGATCAGCAGATGGAACCCTGGCGCGAACTCGGTGTCCGATCGCGAGTAATTCCGAAAATCGCGCAGCCTGAGTTGAGTGACATGCACCCACTCACCGTAACAGATGCCCGCGCAATACTTCATCAGCAAAACGGACGAGGTATTGCGCGCGGAGCAATCGCTTGCGCCGGCTCCGCCGGTATGTCCAAATCCAGCCGATGATGCGTTGCTGCCTTATAGTGTTGCTCGCTTTGGGCACAGCGAAGGCAGCTCCGAACGTGCTGCTGATCATGGTGGATGACCTGAATACGCGGCTCGGCTGCTATGGCCAGAATGAGGTGAAGTCGCCCAACATCGATCAATTGGCGCAAATGGGCATTCGCTTCGAACGCGCTTACAGCCATTATCCGATTTGTAATCCTTCGCGCACGTCGCTGCTAAGCGGCCGCCGACCGACCACGACCAAGGTTTTCGACAACGAGACGCCGCCGCGCCAATACCTCACGAATGTCATGTTTCTGCCCGAGTATTTTCAGCAGCGCGGTTACTTCACAGCGCGCGTGGGAAAGATCGCGCATGGCCCGTACGAAGACAAAATCAAATGGGATGTCGCGCTGAATCCACCGCGAGTTTCAAGCGCATTAAAAGGCGAACAACGTTGGATCGCGACAAACAATAAAGACGAGGACGAGCCGGATGGCTCTACAGCACCCCGGATCGTGCAACTGCTCGAAAAACACAAGGACAAACCGTTTTTCATCGCTGCCGGGTTCGACAAGCCGCACCTGCCGCTGATCGCGCCGAAACGCTACTTTGATCTTTATCCTTTGGATCAGATTGAGTTACCGAATGAACCGGGCGATGTACGCAAGAATGTTCCCTGGGTGGCGTTCAGTTCGACGGGCGGGCCGTGGAAAAATGCCACTGAACATCGACAGGTCGTTGCGGCGTATTACGCCTGCGTGTCCTTCATCGATGCGCAAATCGGGATCATGGTCGATGGTTTAAAGCGGAATGGTTTGCTCGATAAAACGATTATTTGTTTTACAAGCGATCATGGATTTCATCTGGGCGAACACGGCGGACTTTGGCGCAAGTCCACACTCTTTGAAGAATCAGCGCGCGTGCCACTGATTATGGTCGGGCCCGGAATAACGCAAGCGGCCTGTCCACGAGTTATCCAGCATATTGATTTATTTCCAACCTTGGCGGAACTGTGCGGGCTGCCGCGGCCAAGCGGGCTGGAAGGACGCAGTTTCGTGCCGCTGCTCAAGGATCCAAAGGCCGCATGGGACAACACTGCAGTGACGTTGTTTATTCGTGGAACAATCCTCGGCGATGCCGTGGGGCAATCCCTGCGTACGGAACGCTGGCGTTACACCGAATGGAACGGCGGCCGCCGCGGTGTCGAGTTGTACGATCATAACAGCGATCCGAAGGAATGGACGAACCTTGCGAACCAGGCGCCGTACGCAGCAACGATTTCGGAGCTGAAGCAATTTGTCAGCAAGAGCGGCAAGCCGCCTTCACCCAAGCCTGCGATCGTCCTGTACGGTTCCTTACTCGGCGCGGCAGCACTTATCGCGAGCATGGTCATCTACCGGCGCCGAAAAGCATGAAACCAGTCTTGCTGCTGTCAGGTCTGTTCTTTGCCGCTCTGATTCCCACGTTGCCTGATCTGTCACGATATCATGGTGATGAGCGTTATTATACCGACGCCGCCATTACGATGATTCAAAGCGGCGATTACCTGACGCCGCGTTATGCGGATGGCACTGAGCGGTTCAAGAAGCCGCTGCTCACGTATTGGATTTTGTGTGCCAGCTATAAAGTTTTCGGGATAACCGTATTCTCGTCGCGGCTGCCGTTCCTGCTCGCAGGATGTGGGGTTGTGTGGCTGACGTGGCGGCTTGGACAAACGTTGTTTGTGACAACTGAGCCAGCGCTGGTCGGCGCGCTCGTGTTAGCCGCCAACGTGCAGACCATGACCATTGCCACGCGGTCGACCCCGGACATTTTGCTGTGCCTGTTCGTGACCGCAAGTCTTTGTGGATTCGCAGAACTATTGCTGCGAGACAGCCGCGACTGGCGCTCGTACGCATTGGCGTATCTCGGCGCTGGCCTGGCTTGTGCGACAAAAGGACTGTGGGGCCTGCTGCCGCTGCTGTTTGCGCTGAGCTTTTGGTTGTGCCGGAGCCGGCACATTCGAATCTCCCGTTTTGCGCCGCCCCAATGGGTCCTCGCCGCGGCTGTGATCGGCTTGAGTTGGTTCATCGTTGCGGCGTCGAAGTATGGAAGAGCAAGTCTGCAGGTGTTCCTCGAAGACCAAACCATGGTGCAAGCCGAGCCGGTGAAGTGGTTTCTCGTTTCCAACATGGTCGAGTACGCATCAGCAACGCTGCGGCACTTTTTGCCTTGGTCTTTGTTGGCGCTGGTCCGAGCACCGCGTTTCAAAGGGTTTGCGCAAAACAACAGCAAGGCACTCTGGTTCGCGCTGGGATGGTATGCTCTCATATTTATCGGGTTTTCGTTCGGATTCGTTCGTCGCACCCGCTACCTGCTTCCGACTTACCCATGCGTTGCCGTCGTCCTCGGCGCATTCCTGTCATCCGTAAAGGACGACGTCCGGCTGCGGCGCATGAGCCTGGTGTTTTTGTGCCTCGGGATTGTGGCCGGAGCGTTGGCCGCCATCCTTGGCGCACGACTGGATTGGCGCCTGACAATCGGGGGACTTTTGATCGCAGGAATTGGTGTAATGCTGCTTAAAGCCGCGCGTCTCTCGGCGATCGGGATTTTCACTATTCTCATGTTTTCCATCGCCATGCTCTCGTGGCGCCCGCTGGTTGAGGTAAATCCCGCGCTTGAGATCGCTCGCAAACTACAGGCGTTCGCCCTGCAACCGATTGCCACGCTCGGGGTGCCTCCCGTAATCGGTTCGCAACTGCGCCTGATTTCCCGCGGGCGCCTCAATCCGCGTCAGGACAATTCAGTTCGGAGCAGTGAAGTTCTCCTCGTCAGCGAAGCGTGGCGCGAGGAAGTAGAAGCGGCGGACTATCAACTCACCCCAACAGGCTTTCGCACCAAGGGCATCCGTGGCAGCGACGTCTGGCGTGCATGGCGCAATGGTCGACGAGAGGAAATATTTGAACGGAACCGCCAAAACTTTTACATCGCCATCCCGCCGCCGTAGCCGCGTCAACCGGGATATTGTCCCGCGATGTAATTTTCGAGTTGGTTGATTGCCTCGTGCTGGGCGCTAATGGTCCAGTTGACCAGATCGCCAATCGAAACAATGCCCGTCACCCGATTGCCTTCGAGCACAGGAAGGTGGCGCACACGATGATGTGTCATCAAGCGCATACAATCTTCGACGGTATGAAAGGGCGACGCCCAAATGTAATCGGCGGAAATGATCTCCCGCACCCGGGTTTCTTTGGAACTTTTGCCGTGGAGGGCCACCTTGCGCGTATAATCACGCTCCGTTACGACACCGAGCAAGCGTTCACCGGACATCACCAGCAAGGCGCCCACATTCTTCGCCGCCATTACCTGGATCGCTTCGAAAACAGTCGCGTCCGCGGAGATCGTCCACACCTGGGCGCCCTTATCCTGCAAAATCGAACTAATCGTACAACTGACTGTCATACGCCGATACTGCTGGCTGATTCGCAGACCAGACTAGCATTCAGCCATGATTCTGGCAATACCAAGTGTTGAAGAACGTCCTTGTCTGGGGCGTCCAAAGAATTAGTAATGTGCGTATGAAAACGATGTGGCTCGCGGCACTTTTGGTAATCACCTCGGCGCAGGCGCAAAATGTTTTTATCCTTGGCAGCAACACTGCGCTCCCGCCCGATTTGAACGGCAACGTCCAACCTGTCGCAACCGCACCCGTTGCGGCCCCGGTTGCCGCACCAGGGACCACCGTCAACGTGAACGTAAATGTGATGCCGGCTGCGCCTTACGCGCAACAGCCGTACTGCAATCCGGCTTACGCATCCTACGCCGGCTATGCGCAGCCGTATTACGCTCCGAATGTGATGTACGTCGGCGGCCAGGGCTCATGCGGGGCGAATTACTACAACTATTATCCCTGCCAGAACAGCTCCGTCATTTACTTCGGCGGACTGCAGGCTTGCCGCGAAGGTTATCACTTCCGTCATTACCGTTGATGCGACTGCTCCTGCTGCTCGTCCTTTTCACCGCGGCGCAAACGTTTGGCGCCGTCAGCTTCACGAACGATATTGCGCCGATCCTCGCTCAAAAATGCATTGCATGCCACGGCGAACGCAGGGCGAAAGGCAATTTCCAGCTTCACACGTTTGATGCGCTCATCAAAGGCGCTAAAGGCGAGCGCGTGATCGTCGCCGGCAAACCCGAAGCGAGCAGCATCTACGAACTGCTAACGAGCAAAGACGAAGACAGCCGCATGCCGCAGAACGACGATCCTCTTCCGGCAGCGCAGATCACCCTCATCAAACAATGGATTCTGGAAGGCGCGAAGTTCGATGGGCCTGACGCACAAGCTTCGATCAAAACGATGGTCGCCTCGGTGAATTTTCCGGATCCGCCCACTGCCTATCCGCATCCAATACCAGTGCTGGCCCTGGCCTTCAACCCTGCGGGAAGTGAACTTGCCTCCAGCGGTTACCATGAGGTGTTGATCTGGGACGTCGCCGACCTGCGGCTGATCCGCAGAATTCGTTCCCTGCCGCAACGTATTCAGGCCCTCGAGTACAGCCCCGACGGAAAGTTGCTGGCGATCGCCAGTGGTACGCCCGGACGGATCGGCCAGGCGTATTTGGCGGAGGGTGATAACTTGCGGCCTTTGCACACCTCCCCGGATGTAGTGTTAACCGTGGCATTCAGTCCTGACGGCACCACGCTCGCGACCGGCGGTGCTGATAACGCCATTCGGCTCTTCGAAGTCACTTCCGGCAAGCTAAAGTTCAAAACTGAACAGCATGCAGACTGGGTGATGGGGCTCGCATTTCATCCCGAGACGAACCTCATCGTTTCCGCCAGTCGCGACAAAACCGCGCGCGTGATCAACACCGTCTCCGGCGAGCTCGAAGCAACTTATCAGGGCCATACAGAAGGGGTGTTCGCGGCCGTTTTTAGCGATGATGGCAGACACGCTTACAGCGCCGGGCGCGACAAAAAAATCCATGCCTGGGAAATTAAAGATGGCAAGAAAACTGGTGAAACTCCCGTGGACGGAGAGATTTACCGGCTCGTTGTGAGGGGCAAGGACCTCTTTGCCTGCGGCTCGGACAAGACTGTTCGGCAGTTCCGCGCCGCGGACAAACCCGAACTACTCCGAACGTTCAGCGGCCATGCAGATGTTGTTTACGCAATCGCCTTTAATCCGACTGCCCACCGCGTCGCCAGTGGCGGGTATGATGGTGAAGTTCGCCTCTGGAACACCGAAAACGGCGAAAGCATCGCGGCCTTTAAAGCCACGCCGAAACTTCGTTCAGCCCAGAACCTTCCGCAGCGCCTCGATACAGCGCGCGTTTTCGGCGGCCGTGCCGACTGAAATGCGAATGAACTCAGGCAGCTCGTAACCCGCCATCGGCCGCACGATCACGCCGAGCTTTTGTAGCTCGACGAAAGCTTTTTGACCGTCGCCCACCTTCACAAGAATAAAGTTTCCGCGCGACGGCACGAACATCAGCTTCAGTTTCCGCAGTTCACCTTCCAAATACTGCCGGCCGCCAAAATTGTTCGCGCGCGTCCGTTCCACATGCTCGGTATCATCGAGCGCGGCCAGCGCCGCCACCTGCGCGATCGCGTTCAGATTGAAGGGCTGGCGAATCTTATCCAACGCGGCGATCAGCTCTTTCGCAGCGACACCATAACCAACACGCAAACCGGCGAGGCCGTAAATCTTCGAAAACGTGCGCATCAGGATCAGGTTCGGCATTTCGCGGCGGACAAACGGCATGAAATCGACGACATCATCCAGGAACTCAATGTACGCTTCATCCATCACCAACAGCACATGCGGCGGGACGTTGTTGATCAAATCCACCAAATCAGCCCGCTCCGCGACTGTTCCGGTAGGGTTGTTCGGATTGGCCACAAACATCAGCCGGGTTCTTGGTGTGATCGCCCTTAACATTGCACGAAGATCGTGGCCGTAGTTTTTTGCGGGAACGCTTACCAGTTTCGCCCCGAACATTCGCGTCACGATGGGATAGACCGCAAAACAGTACTGCGAGACAACAACTTCAGTGCCGGGCCCCAATAGTGCGTGCCCGACAAATTCAATGATTTCATTCGACCCATTCCCGAGGATCAGATTCGTTCGCTCAACTCCGAGAT
>DATENK010000187.1:0-2215 GCA_035275085.1 Verrucomicrobiia bacterium
CGTTTTTGAACTTTGCGCGCCCGCAACCCCTGCAACTTGATCAGGTTGATTTGCTCGAGCTGGTCCATGACTGCCAAACAGAATTGAGTCCGCTTTTTAACGAACGGAAAGTGGAGTTACTAATTGAAAACCCATCCGGCCCCATCCAGGTAGCGGCCGACGAACGCATGTTGCGGCAGACCCTGCTTAACCTTATGCGTAACGCCGCGGAAGCGATTCCGGAAGCTAACGATCGCCGGCGTGTCGCTGTCGGCGTCTCACGCGCCAGCGAAGACGGCAACGACTACGCGGTGGTCACCGTCCAGGACAGCGGTCCGGGAATTCCCACCGCCCAGTTGCAAAAGATCTTTATTCCCTTTTTCACTACGAAAGCGACTGGTCACGGCATCGGCCTGGCGCTCGCCCATCGCGTCGTTAGTCAACATGGTGGAGAACTAACGGTGGCGAACAACAACGGCGCGCGCTTCACGCTGCGGCTTCCTGTTCAGAGCGTTTAGAGATCGTTAGGAAAATATTCTCGCCATCTTTGATCGACTAATTGCCTAATATCGTCGCGGGCGACGAGCTCTTTTGGAAAACCTGGCTTGGTCCGCGCATCAATGACGATTGGCGCGCGATAAGACAAATGATGCCGCACTACGGCGGTGTTGGCAGCGTAAATGTCTGCCGCCGGTTCAAAGCGGGTCCAGGTGGCCCACAGAAAATCTGAAGATGATTTGGCGACTGTCGCATCATCATGAAGCACAATCAGCGGCCATTCGCTAAAGACCTTTTCGTTAGAAATGCGAGCTGCAGCGTCCGGGTCGTCACTGCGCGATGCTGCCTGGACCACGAGACAGCCTGCACAAAATACTTCTGCCCGCGTGATCCCAGTCGGCAACTCGCCTTCGAAAGCCCGCGGCAATTCACGGACCGGTTCGCCCAAACCCAACATGATCGCTTTGCTGCCTTCGTTTACTTTGCCGCTCGTGTAATCCAGCGTATCCATCGACACGTTCGAAAAGATGAACAGGTCTGTTTCAGGTTTGAAGCGCGCCAGTATGTGCTCGAAGAGGCGAGGAAAATCATGCAGATCCTGGGGCGTGTCAGTCAGCAGCAGGAATTTCGTCAGGGAGAGCTGACCTTCACCAAGTATGCGGAAACCTGAGACCAGAGCTTCGCGCGTGTAGCGATCGCGCACCACGGCCGCAGCCAGTGAGTGAAAGCCGGTTTCGCCGTACGTCCAAAGGTCGCGCACACCCGGCATCACGAGCGGAAACAAAGGTGACAACAATTTTTGTAAGTAGTCGCCAATAAAAAAATCTTCCTGCCGAGGTTTGCCAACGACGGTAGCCGGATAGATTGCGTCGCGTCGGTGAAAGACGCTGTCGACATTGAACACGGGATACTCATGCTGTAACGAGTAATAGCCGTAATGATCTCCGAATGGACCTTCCGCGCGCCGCACGTGAGGCGGCGCATGGCCCACCAAAGCAAATTCGGCTTCCGCCGCCAGCCGGTGCGGACCGGCCGGGTTTGATGCCAGCCTAAGTTTTTCCCCCGCCAACAATGAGGCCAGCATCAACTCGGGAACGTCCTCGGGCAACGGCGCGATCGCCGCAAGCGTCAGGGCTGGTGGTCCACCCAGGAAGACCGTGACCGGCAAAGGCCGGCCCAACCGTTCGGCTTCGTTAAAATGAAATCCGCCTCCCTTTTGAATCTGCCAATGCAAACCAGTGGTGCGGTCATCGTAAACCTGCATGCGATAAATGCCGAGGTTGTGTTTCTTCGTAACCGGATTCTCCGTGTACACCAACGGCAGCGTTATGAACGGCCCACCATCTTCGTCCCACGTGGTCAGCACTGGAAGCTCGTGCAGGCGCGGCGGTACGTCCTGAATCTGCTTAACTGGAGCCCGGTTGGTTGTTTTCGTACCGAGTTTAGTTAATTCGAAGGCCAGTGAACGCTGTTTCCAAAGTTCAGCAGGACGCGGCGGCAGCAGCGCTTCAGCGACGTTCGTTAGGTCGCGAACAAGCTGTTCAGGCTTTGGACCAAAGGCGAGCTCAATCCGACGTTCAGAACCAAAAAGATTTGTAACGACGGGATAGAGGCTTCCCTTGACGCGATTGAAAAGAAGCGCCGGGCCGCCGCGGGCGATCACGCGGCGATGGACCTCGGCGACTTCGAGATAGGGATCAACTTGGCATTCGACATCGACGATCTCGTTTTCGCGATA
>DATENK010000188.1:0-8573 GCA_035275085.1 Verrucomicrobiia bacterium
GAGATGATCAAAACACTTGAGCGGCGCAACTTTCCCGTGGGCAAGCTTTCCTTGCTTGCATCGGCGCGCTCGGCAGGCAAGAAGCTCAAGGCCGGTCCACGCGAGATTACGGTCGGGGAATTGACCCCGAAATCGTTTGAAGGCGTGAACATCGCTCTCTTCAGCGCGGGTGGAAGTATTTCGAAAGAGTTCGCGCCGGTTGCCGCTAAAGCCGGTTGTATCGTGGTAGACAATTCGAGCGCGTTTCGCATGGACGATTCAGTGCCCCTGGTGATTCCCGAGATCAACCCCGGCGACTTAAAATCGCACAAGGGCATTATCGCGAACCCCAATTGCACCACTGCAGTCACATTGATGGCGCTGTACCCTTTGCACCAGGCCTTTCATGTGCGGCGCATTTTCGCTTCTAGCTATCAGGCAGTGTCCGGCACCGGCGCGAAGGCTATCGATGAACTACAGCGCCAGGTTTTTCAGGTCGTCCACGGCAAACCGATCACGCGCGAAGTTTATCCGCACCAGATCGCGTTCAACGTTTTGCCGCATGTGGACTCGTTTCTGCCTAATGGTTACACCAAGGAAGAAATGAAGATGCAGAACGAGGGTCGCAAAATCATGCATCATCCCACTTTCCGCGCGAGCGTGACCTGCGTTCGCGTCCCGGTCTATCGCGCCCATTCGGTAGCCGTGTCCGCGGACTTTGAAAAGCCAATAAGTGTTGAGGCTGCGCGTGAAGTGCTGAAAAAAGCGCCGGGCCTCGACGTCGTGGACGATCCCGGAAACAATCAATATCCGCTGCCTCTTTACGCCGCTGAGAAAGACAATTGCGAAGTCGGTCGTTTACGCCTGGATTGCGCGATGGAGAACGGCCTGGCCTTTTGGGTTTCCGGCGACCAGTTGCTCAAAGGCGCCGCGCTCAATGCGGTCCAGATTGCGGAACAGTTGCTACGACTGTAAAAACTTCGCTTTGGAGTGCGGTGGCTGCTGAACCGTTCGTTCGCCTGAAGAGCTACTGCTTCACCTTCTCAGTAATTGCATCAATCGACGCGACTTTGGCGAGCTTGCCGGCGTCGATGACTTTCAGGAATTCACCCACGGGCGAGGATTTGTCCGCGCGAATCTTTAGCGCGGTTTGCGGGTTCTTTTGCACCGCCGCATTCAGTTCGCGTTCCAATTGATCGAAGGTGACCGGCTTTTCGCCGACGAAAAAATATGGAAAGTTGGTGGATACCGATACGGTGAACGCTTCCTTTTGGTCCACCGCGCCCGGCTGGGCGGCTTTCGACTCCGGCAGCGCCAGCTTCAGCGCCGGTTGCTCCTTCTTAAATGTGGTTGAGACCATCAAGAAAATCAGCACCACCAGCAACACGTCGATCAGTGATACGATGATCACTGAAGGCACCTTATGTTTTTTCGTTTTTACGAAATTCATGACTAGCGCCCGCCGGCCTCCGCGAGGGTGGCCACCGTTTCCTGCGTGCGGTAATGTTTGCGCAAAAACTCTTCGCACAGGCTTGCCATTTCGATCCCCAGATTCTCAACCTTTTTGTTGTAATAGCTCCAGCCGACCAGTGAGGGAATAGCGATCATCAACCCCAACAACGTCGCGTAAAGGGCGATACTAATTCCACCAGCGAATTTTGCGCTGTCCACGACCGTGCCACCACTGCCCATGCTGCCGAACAGCGTGATCAGGCCATAAATCGTACCTACCAATCCCAGCAAGGGCGCGATGCCGACGATGATCTCCAACACGACCAATCCGCGTTCCAGCAGCGTCATCTCATGGCGCGCGCGCGTTTCGATCAATTCGCGGTTTTCGCTGCGAGGCCATTCCAAATGATCGGACGCAAATAACAACAGCCGCGACAGAGCCGAGGGGTTCGCTTCCGCCACGCCTCGGAGCCGGGAAAGATCGCTTTCGCTTTGGTAATTCTCGACCGCATGCGCGAGGGCGGGCGGTATCACTTTATGCCAGCGCAACGCCAGTCCGCGTTCCACCAGGAAGGCCACCATGATTACCGAGGTGACCACGAGCGCGATGATAAAAATTATGTCCATTTTGTCAGTCCGTCAGAGTTTAACGCATTTAGTTGTAAAAAAAAGTGAAAGTCACTTCCCGGAAGTTCGCGCCGATCATCCGGCGCATGTCGTCCGGCCAACGCGCATAGGGCGCCGGATCGAGAATCGCCCGCTGACACAAGAGCGACAATATTTCGCCAACTTCATTGTCACTCGTTTTTAAATCGGTAATTCGCCCGTCGTACGTGAGCTTGAATTCCAGCACCACTTTTCCCGAGCGCTGGGAGAATTGGCTTGAGTCCAGCAAGTCGTACCAACGCTGCTGCACAGCCGCGACGAATGCGGCGTCATAAGACGAAAATGCCGTCACTACCGTGCCGGGGGAGATGCGGCCGCGGAGTTTCGTGCCGCTATCGACCTTTGCCTTCTCACCAGCCAGTTGGTTGCGTGTGCGCGCTTCCTGCAAGGTCCGCGGCCGCAGCTTTTTCTGTTCTTCGCCAGTGCCAAGATTGATGCCATCCGTTAGTGGCTTGGCTTTTGCCAAATCGCCCGGGGTCTCCTGTGACTTGGGCTTGGGTTCCTCCTGCCGGTCATCCTTGGCCGGTTCGACTGCGGGTTGCAGGGGAAACGGCTTTGGCTTGGGCACGCTCTCGGTCTTCATCACTTTATTCTGCGTGCCATCAATCTTCGGCAGGTCCGTATCTAAAGTTTCATCGGGGTTCGCCGCACGCGTCGCTTTGGTCCCATAAAACCGGGCGTCCTTCGGCGGCTCCTGACTGGGAAGGGTCGGGTCAACTTCGACGAACGTCAGCCGCACCTCAGGCTGACGCACCGCGGCAGTATCGGGTAACTTGAGGAAACGCCGCGGCGGTCTGGCCATCTTCTTTTTCTGCCAATTCAACAACCAGGTAGCCTGATGCTGCCACCAACCGAGTTGTTTACCAACCTTCCAAAACCCGAAAAAACACACATGCACAACCAAAGAGATGGCAAACGCAGTCGCCAGCGGGTGCTTCACCGCCAATGCGCGCGCATCTCTGAGATCCACGGTTGTCATCTACATGAGCATGCCGCAGGCGGCACGCATGAGCAATCACGGATTGCTCCAATTTCCCCACCTGATAGCAGGGATCAGGCCGGGGGGCGGCACTGCCCGATGAGCATTTGGCGCATCAGCGGCGGCGTAAGCGTGGGGAAAGCGAGGCCAACTCAAATGCTGCCGCGCCGCTTCAGATCCGCGATGTTGCCCGCAAAGTGCAGGAAGCGGTTGAACACATTGGCATCGCTGATATCTGCTTCGTAAAGATCGGCTTGGAGTTCTTCGGCAAGTTTGCTGTCTTCGGGACGTTTCAAGCTCGAGAAGGCGGCCAGCACGGGCCGAAGCACCCGGCGCTGCGTCCAGTGGACGAACTCCATGTCTGCACAACGAGGCGCGTTCAAATCCAGCAGCAAGATATCAGGCAATGGGAATCGTTCTCGATCCGCGGATTTCCCCTGGCCCCGTATGTAAGCCACAGCGGCAAGCGCATCCGGGACATGGGAGACTATACGGAAGCCCTGCACTCGCGCGACTGCCTCTTTAATAGTCGATGGCCCAGCCGAGTCTTCCACAAGCAAAATGTTATAAATGTTCGGCGACATTTTATGTCCCTGAATTTTGAAAAAGAACAGCAGGATGTCAAAAGAGGAGCGGGCTAAAAAAACACTTACGTACTTTTACGTTCGGCCCACGCGATGGCCACAGAAGTCCCGGCGGCATTCCTTTTTGGTTGAATGGCCCGCGTCTGCAACGGAGGCTTGCGCCCGTGAATGTTCTGCGAGCCACGCATGTGCTGATGTTCTTTTCCGGTGCGCTGGCGCTAATCTATGAACTTCTCTGGATGCGCCGCTTCACCTCGCTGTTCGGAGCTGCCACCCCCGCGGTCGCGAGCACACTTGCCGCGATGTTTCTCGGAATGGGTCTGGGCAGCGCCATTATCGGCAGGCGCGCAGCCGCGATCACTCGCCTGCTTCGCGGGTATGGTGTCATGGAACTTGGGATCGCCCTGGGCGCATTGCTCGTCGAGCCCATCCTGATGGCCTATGCACGGCTTGGTTCTACATCGGTGCTCGCAAAAACCACTTTTGCTCTGATTGCTCTGCTGCTTCCCGCTTTTTGCATGGGAGGAACCATTCCCCTTCTTGGACACGCCATCGCCGCCGAGTCACGACGCCTGGGCATCAAGGTTGGCGGCCTTTATGCCGCGAACCTCTTTGGCGCAACGGTGGGCGCGTTCAGCGTTCCATTCCTTTGGCTTCCGCATCTTACGGCTCGCTTCACGTACGGCATCTGCATCGCATTCAGCGCTTTGATTGGGTTGATCGCGATCCTTCTCGACCGGCCATTTGCCGTCGCGGTTGAGCCTTCCCGAGTCGAGGCGCGGGTGCACCAACTGCTGCCCTGGCCAGCGCTATTGGCGTTTTCCGCTCTGTCGGGGCTCGTTCTGTTCATGCTTCAAGTGCTTTGGTCACGGATGTTCGCGCAGGTGCACGAGAACTCGATCTACTCATTCTCACTGGTGCTCGGCGTTTTACTGATCGCGTTGGGGCTCGGCTCGGCCACGACAAAATTTTTTCTGCAGCGCGCGTTCGCTCCGCGACATCTGCTGGCAATGGCATGGCTCATGACGGGCATCGTAATCTGCCTCACCCCGTCCATGTTTTCCAAAATGACCAATGGTTTGTCGTTCGTCCAAGGTAGTTGGGGCGGCGGCGACAGTTACGCCCTGAAGCTGCTTTGGTTGACCCTTCCGGCGGTTCTGCTCCCAACCGTGTTCGCAGGGATGGTGCTGCCCCTCCTCATCGAAATTGCCGGTGCAGCCACGCGAGCGCCAGCCGGACGCGTTGTGGGTGCCCTATTGGCGGTGAATACAGCCGGGTCCGTGGTCGGCGCGCTGGCCGCGGCGTTCCTCTTGCCTCAGGTGCTTGGACTTTGGTCTTCACTGTTCGCGATCGGCGCCGTGCTTTTCATTATGGGTGGCGGTTGTTTGGGGCTGCGTTATGGCGCTGCAGCCGTTGGCGTCGCGGCCGTGTTGTTCGGTTTAGTACAGCCCTCTCAAATGCCTCGCACCAAAGGTGACCATGTCCTCAGTGTCGCCGAAGGCAGCCATGGCATCGTGGCGGTAATTGAGAAAAAAGGCGCGCGTCGCATGAAGCTTAATAATTCATATATTCTTGGCGGCACCGTCTCGACCGGCGATGAACGTCTGCAGGCCCATATTCCCCTGCTCCTGCACCCTGCGCCGCGCAAAGTCGCGTTCATTGGTTTGGGCACAGGCATTACCGCGGGCGCCGCGTTGCTGCACCCGGTGGACTCCATTAGCGTCGTCGAGCTCGTTCCGGAAGTGATCAGTGCCGCGCGTGCCTATTTTTCCGAAGCGAACCTCGGCGTGTGTGACGCGCCACGAGCTCACGTGGTGGCCGATGATGGACGCAGCTTCCTCCGGTCGAGCAGCGAAACTTTTGACGTGGTTGTGGCCGATCTGTTTGTTCCGTGGCATCAAGGCGAAGCGCTCCTCTACACCGCCGACCAGTTTCAGGCAGTTCGTCGGCGGCTGAAGCCCGATGGTATCTTTTGTCAGTGGCTGCCGATGTTCCAGCTCTCGCAAGAGCAATTCTATATCGTGGCAGGAACGTTTCTGGATGTGTTCCCAACGGCAACAGTCTGGCGCGGCGATTTCTCGCCCACTCAGCCGGCTTTGGCGCTCATTGCATATCGCGCGGCGGACCCAATGGACGTTGAACGCCGCATCGGCGAGTTGCATCGCGATCCGGCGAATCCAATGCTCAACCATCCAGCCGGATTTTGGATGTTTTGTGCGGGCATGCTGAACGGAAACATGCCTGAAATCCGCAAGGCGCGGCGAAACCGCGAGAATCAGCCCTGGCTGGAAATCCTCGGTCCGCTGGAACGCCAATCGCACGGCGAGTTCGTCGGCATTGCGCTGGAACAATTCCTCGCAACAATTCCGAAGTTCGATGGTCTCAGTCCGGAGCACCTCGGCTGGATGCGGGCTGGTGCCGATGTCGCCCGGGGGACGCGACTGCTCTCGATTGGTCAATCTCAGGAAGGCGCAAAGGTGATTGAGAACGCAGTCGCGACCTTGCCTGCGCAACTGCAGCGAGCCTTCGCGCCCGTCGAATAACTAGGTCGCAGCCAGCAGCGCGATCCGGTGGCGCTTGACCAATGCATCGATCTCGGCACGATCAAGCAGGAGCGTCTTCTCGGGCTCAAACGCGAGTACGCTGATCCCTGCATCGGCACAGGTCTTTATGGTTTGCGGACCTAGGCACGGGATGTCGAAACGCATGTCGTGGTTTTCACGGGCGACTTTAACCGCGACAGCGCCGCCCGATTTGCCGGCCAATGCGCCCCCCCGAGCGAGGCACGCGTCCGTGCCTTCGAAACCTTCAACCGCCAGGACGATCCCGTCCTTGACCACCACGACCTGGCCAATTTCGAGCCGCGTGACTTCCTTGGCGACACGGTAGGCAAACGCAACGTCTTCGGCTTGCTCCCCAGACAGCTTCGGGCCGGTATGAAATCCCTTCCCGGGCATGAGCGGCTTGAGCCATGGAGTGGCTTCGATGAGTTCGATGCCGTCTTTTCGAAGTTCGTCCGCAATGGCCCCAAAGATCGTGTGCGCGTTCTTCTCCTTCACGCGGAGGAGCAGCGACAGCCCACGGAGATCCGGTCGGACGTCGAAGATATTTTTCGGCGCGACCTGCCCAGCCATCACGCAATGTCCGACGCATTCACTTTTGAATGCGGAAATGAGTTTCGAAAGCTGCCCCACCCGCACCCAGTGCATCGCATCGACAAGTTTTTCGAGCTCGGGATCAGTCTCATTCGTGAAGCCGATGGCCACCAATCGCTTAATCCCCGCTGCCCGGGCATGGCGGGCGAGTTCCAGCGGCAAGGACCGGCTGCCGGCAATGATGCCAAGGGTTTCGTGCATGCTGAGTGCATTAAACGCGACTAAAAACCCGCGGAAAAGGCATAATTTGTGCTCGGAGGCACTTAAAGTCCGCGCGGGCCAAACCGATTACTAAACTTAGCGAACTGTTTGAATAAGCCGTTCAAATGCAAAGTCCCTGCCCTCGCCCCGTTGGTCGTGACCGGGGCGGTCCTAACCTGTGTAACCATTGCCAGCCAATGGTGGCTGTCGCGCCTTGGCCTTAGTATTGGTGAAGTCGCTACTTTCAGTGGCGTCATAGGAGGCGGCTCGGTTTTCCTGCTTGGGTTGTCTTTTGTGTTCTGGCATCGCGCCTGCCAGCGCCGCGTCCAGGACATGCTTTTCTACTGGGAAGGCGATTCCCGCAAATTGATGGAGGTGAGCCAGAACCTGCAGCAGAGCCAACTCGAGCGCCATAAGCTCAACGAGGAGCTGGCCAAGCTAAAGACCGAAATCGATCGCCGCGTCGAGGACCGTACGAAAGACCTTAACGTGGCGTGCGATAAACTGCGTAATGAGTTGA
Source organism: Verrucomicrobiia bacterium (assembly GCA_035275085.1). Lineage (GTDB taxonomy): Bacteria > Verrucomicrobiota > Verrucomicrobiia > Limisphaerales > DATENK01 > DATENK01. The sequence goes on from DATENK010000188.1 coordinate 7,537, forward strand.
ACGAGCGCAAGCAAGCCGAGAAAGCTCTCGCGCAGCAAGCCCAGGAATTGGGTCGCTCCAAGGATGTGCTCGAATTGCACGTGCAGGCGCGCACCCAGGAATTGCAGAAATTGCAAAAGCGCAACGAATCGATCCTTAATTCCGCCGGCGAAGGCATTTATGGCTTGGATTTGCAGGGGCGCACGACCTTCGTGAACCCGGCCGCGGCCAAAATGACCGGCTGGAAGGTAGACGAGCTCATCGGCAAACCGGAGTCGGAAGTGTTCTGCAAGGCGCCGGACGGACTTTCCCCAGGACTGACCACGCATCCAGGCGAGCAGGTGTTCTTCCGGCGCGATGGAACGACTTTCCCGGTCGAGTATGTGCGTTCGCCGATCATGGAAAGGGACCGCTTAATGGGCGCAGTCGTGATGTTCAAAGACATCACGGAACGCAAACGCACGCATGACGCCCTCGCGCGCAAAGCAGCGGAATTGGCGCGGTCGAATGCGGAACTGGAACAGTTCGCCTACGTCGCATCACATGACTTGCAGGAACCGCTCCGAAAAATCCAGGCCTTTGGCGATCGCTTAAAAGCGAAGCTGGATGCACTCGGCGTGCAGGAGGGCCGCGAATTTCTCGAACGCATGCAGAATGCGGCCGCCCGCATGCAGCGGCTGATCAATGATCTGCTGACTTTCTCGCGCGTCATCAGCAGCAAGTCCGATCAACCGTTCGTGGCGGTGAATCTTGCGCAAGTGACCAAAGAGGTTTTAAGCGACCTGGAAGTGCGCATCGAACAAACCAAGGCGCACATCGATGTCAGTCATCTGCCGACTCTCCAGGCCGATCCGCTGCAGATGCGCCAGTTGCTGCAGAACCTCATCGGCAATGCGCTGAAGTTCCAGCCACCCAACGGCAAGCCGCAGATTCAGATTCACGCGCAGACGGTGCGCAAACCTTACAATGGCGAAGCCGCGGGCGGGAGCGAACAGGAATTGTGTGAGATCACAATCAAGGACAATGGGATTGGCTTTGACGAAAGGTATTCGGAGAAG
>DATENK010000189.1:0-3359 GCA_035275085.1 Verrucomicrobiia bacterium
TCTCGGCCTGTTTTTTTACTGGAGATTATGTTCGGAACAATTCGCCGCCATCAAAATTGGCTTTGGGCCGTAATCATTGCGGTCATCGTTATTTCCTTCGTGATGTTTTTCTCGCCCGACGTGAAGTTCGGCACGGGCGGGCGCCGACAGAATACGGGCGAACACGGCTCGATTGACGGGAAGCCGATTACCGACAAGGAGTTTTATCCTGCGTATCACGAGGCGCGCATCAATCATTTCTTCCGCACCGGCCAATGGCCTGGAAACGAGGAGTCGGCCCAGGACACATTGAAGCGGGATGCGATCTCGCGCGTGTTTTTGATCGGCAAGCTCAAGCAACTGGACATCACGGTGAGCGACGAAGCGGTGGCGCGATTAACGCGCGAGCGGCTTCCGCGTGAACTGTCCGAGAATCTCGGGCGCTTTGTGAAGGAATACCTGGAGCCGAATGGTTCGGACATGGACACGCTGGAGCGTTATCTGCGGCACGAAACCGGGATTCAGCAGCTTGTGCAGGTGGCGTCGGCCAGTGCCAAACTGCTGCAGCCGCGCGAAGCGGAGATGCTGTATCGGAAGGAAAACGAGCGGTTGCAGGTGGACGTGGCGCTGTTCTGGGCGTCGAATTATTTGGGCCGTGTGGCGGTGACGAACGATGCGGTGCAGCAGTATTACACGAACAACATGGCGAAGTATCGCGTGCCGGAGCGACTCCAGATTGCGTATGTGCCGTTTTACGCGTCAAATTATTTTGAGCACGCGGACAAGCTGCTGGGCGATCGCACGAACCTGAATAACGCGATCGACCAGGAATATTACCAGAAGGGGCCGGAAAACTTTAAGGACGAAAAGGGCAACAAACTTTCCGAAGCGGACGCGAAGGCGAAAATCAGGGAGGACGCGCGGCATGGGTTCGCGATGATGGAAGCGCTGCGCAAAGCGAATGAATTCGGCACTGTGCTTTACAACGAGAGTGTTTTGAAGACGGAGACGTTCGAGAAACTGGCGGCGGACAAGAGTTTGGAAGTGAAGGTCACGGAACCGTTTGACCGCTTGAAAGGTTTGGAAGAGGGTGATTTCCCGGCCACGTTCCGGCAGAAGGCATTTTCCTTGAATGAACAACAGCCGGTGCAGTTTACGCCTATTCGCGCATCGAACACGGTGTATTTGATCGCGTTGAAGCGGCGCATTCCGAGCGAGATGCAGCCGTGGGACAAGGTAAAAGATCAGGTGACGCAAGACTACAAGTACGAGAAGGCGCAACAGATCGCGCGACAGGACGGGCAGAGTTTCCAGAGCAACGCGACGAACGCGCTAAAGCAGGGGAAATCATTTGCGGACCTTGCGGCGGCCGCGAAGGTGGAGTTGATTTCGGTGCCGGAATTCACCCCGGCGACCAGTACGCTGACAAACCTTGATGCCCGAATCAATTTTCGCACGCTGCACGGCGTGGCGACTGAGTTGAAGAAGGGCGAAGCGAGCCACTTCATTCCATTGATGGAAGGCGGTTTGGTGGTGTATATGCGCGACCGGCAACCGGTGCCGGAAGAAAAGGTGAAAGAGGAGTTCGCTGATTTTCTAGCGAAGCTGCGAGCGTATCGACAAAACGAGGCGTTCAACCAGTGGTTCCGCAAAGAGGTGGAGCAAGCGCGGGTGCAATTGCCGCAGAAAGAGCAGCCACAGGCGCGAACCACGAAGGGGTAAATAGTCGCGTGGGCGGCAGCGCTGGCGAATCGGTCATCAAACTTTCTTCGCCAGCGACGAAGGAGTTTTGGGAAATTTCCGTCGTGTTTGAAGACGAGCATCTGCTCGCGATCAACAAACCTGCGTCACTTCTGACTTCCCCGGACGGCGACGACCCCGAACGTCCGGATCTCATGAAACTGCTGCATCGGGATATCGAACGCGGCGCGTCGTGGGCCACGCAACGCAATTTGACTTACCTGATGAATGCGCACCGGCTGGATTCAGAGACCAGTGGCGTGCTGTTGCTGGCGAAGAACAAACCGGCGCTGGTGGCGCTCGCGAACCTATTCGGCTCGGAGCAGCTCACGAACATTTACGTCGCGCTGGTGCACGGCACGCCTGAAGAAGACAGTTTTCGCATTGAAGCGAAGCTCGCGCCGCATCCCACCAAACCGGGGTTGATTCGGGTCGATCCCAGGCGCGGCAAACGCAGCGTGACCGAGGTGACCGTGCGCGAAAGCTTCGATCGCTATACGTTGCTGGAATGCCGGCCGCGGACGGCGCGCCCACATCAGATCGGGGCGCATCTGCGCTATGTGCGGTTGCCGATTGTCGGGGACGCGCAATATGGGGGACGGCCGCTGTTACTCTCGAAGATCAAGCGCAATTATCGGCTGAAAGAGGGTGACGTTGAGCGCCCGCTCATCGCGACCAGGGCGTTGCATGGGGAGCGGTTGGTCATTCCGCATCCGGTCGCGGGGAACGAAGTGAGCATGGAAGCGCCCTGGCCGAAAGATTTGACCGTAGCGGTGAAATACTTGCGGCGTTTCGCGCCGTGAGGGTAGGCTTCGCAGCATGAGACGGCCGTCAAGATTCATGCCGCCGCGTGGTCCGGAACCGCTGAGCGCAAAAGAGCGCGTCGTCGCCGCCTGGCGTGGGGTGGATTTGTCGGCGGCCGAACGATCCCGGCCCATCAAGACGATGGATGACGTCATGCCGGGCTTAGTGAAGAAGTTGCGGCTGGACGAGCGGCGCGCGGAAGCGGAAATCGTGCGTGTTTGGAACAACATTATGGACCCGAACGTGGCCGCCCACGCGAAACCGGACCGGATGGTCAATCGCACGTTGTGCGTGGTGGTGGACAGCAATGCGTGGCTGGACGAAATCGTGCGTTACCGACGCAAAGAGATTCTGGATAGGTTACGGCATAGTTTCGGACCGGAGATGGTGAAGAAAATTTCGTTTCGGCTCGGGTGAAAATGGCAGCGGCCGATTTACTTGGCGATGGCTTCCGGCTGTTGAAATTCGGGAAGCGGCTCGACTTCTTCGCGCCTCCGTCGCAGCTTTAGTTGAAGATCATCCAAATACGAATAGGCGACGGGGGTGACGAGGAGCGTGATTAGCAGGCACAGGGTTTGTCCGCCAATAACGACGACGGCCACGGCTTTGCGTTCCTCAGCGCCAGGGCCATTGCCGAAGGCCAATGGCAGCATGCCCGCAACCAGAGTCAATGTGGTCATGAGGATGGGGCGCAAACGGTCGCGGTTGCCTTGCATGATGGCGGCCAGTCGCGTCATGCCCTGATCACGAAGGTTGTTCATGTGATCTATTTGCAATATTGCGTTCTTCTTCACCACGCCGAACAGGACCAGCAGGCCGAGGCCGGAGTATAGGTT
>DATENK010000190.1:0-2949 GCA_035275085.1 Verrucomicrobiia bacterium
GACGCTCTAGCAGTCGTAAAAACCGGGCCTATTGGCATTAACGCTGCTTTAAACATCCGCACATCCGCGGTCGGTATCGTGGATCGCAGTCAAACAAACAAGAGATAACAAGAAAGCAAACAGCATGTTAAACAAACTCAACAAACGCCGCGGGGGCTTCACCCTCGTGGAAATCATGATCGTTGTGGCGATCATCGCTCTGCTGGCGGCGATTGCGGTGCCCGGATTCCTCCGCGCTCGTAAGCGTTCCCAGGCGAGCCGCATCATCAACGATCTGCGCTTGATCGACTCCGCGGTCGACCAATACGCGATCGAGACCAACAAGAAGAGTGGCGATCCCGTCGCGATCACCGACTGGACCAACTACTTGAAAAAGAACACGAACCTGTGGACCACAGGTGCCGACATTCTCGGCGCGCCCTATGGCGTTCAAACGGTGGACAAACTGCCTGCCGTCCCCGCGAGTTCGAAGGCCGCCCTCTCGGACGTCACCAACGACGCCTTCTGGTCGCCCTACAACTAAGAATCTGACGATTCATTCTCCTGTCATCGGCTTGCTGGTGGCAGGGAATGAGTTGTGAGAACGCGACCCAACCCACGTCCCGGCCCCTCGCACCTCGCAGTAAATAATTAATAGAAAGACGCACTCCTAGCCATGCTTAAGAAACTCACAACCAAACGCGGGGGCTTCACCCTCGTGGAAATCATGATTGTGGTGGCGATCATTGCCTTGCTCGCCGCCATCGCGGTTCCTGGATTCCTCCGGGCCCGCAAGCGCTCCCAAGCTTCCAAGATCCTCAACGACCTTCGCATGATCGATTCCGCCATGGATCAATATGCGATCGAAACCGCCAAAAAGACCGGCGACCCCATCGCCGTTGCCGATTGGACCAACTACGTCAAGAAAGACAGCGTCCTCTTCGCCACCGGCCAGGACTTGTTCGGCAATGACTACGGCCCCCAAACGGTAGATAAATTGCCTGCAGTTCCGGCCAACGCGAAGGACGCGCTCTCTGACGTAACTGACGACACTTTCTGGTCGCCCTTCAACTAATCGCCCCCAAATTCTCCGCATGAACAGCGTCCTTTCGGCAACGGAAGGACGCTTCTTGCTTCCGGCTGAGAAAGCACCTGCTCCATTGAAATCAACCTCACAAAATGGAAGCGCCGTTAATTCCTTCTACTTCGACCGACCCTTCTAGAGCCAGCTTCACCGCGAAGCTAGCTCGGCTGCTGCGACGCAGTTGGTTGCACTGCGCACTGCTCATCCTCGGTGGATTCGCGGTCCATTATCCGTCACTCCAAGGGCAGCTCGTCTGGGACGATGACTATCTGGTCCGGGAGAACCCTCTGACCAAGAGTCCCCTGCTTATTTTCGAAACATTTCGTCACCACCTGTTTCTCGACTCCTCGTCGTCTCACTACCGGCCCGTCCAAAATATCTCGTATTGTTTCGATTACCTGGTTTGGAAGGGCAGCCTCTACGGTTTTCACATCACTAACATTCTGCTCCACGTCGGCAGTGCCGTTCTGCTCTATTTCCTGCTCCGGCGAATTCTGCCGCCGCTTCGCCGACAGCGACCCGGTGGAAACGAAACCGGTGTCCCGAATAGGACGACCGCCGCGTTTTGGATCGCCCTAATCTGGGTGATTCATCCGGTCCATAGCGCCGCGGTGGATTACCTTTCCGGAAGAGCTGACAGCCTCGCCGCGCTCTTTTCGTGCGCCGCATGGCTGCTGTATTTGCGTGGCCGATCCGCCGGATCTCGTCTTGTCGGGGCCGGTTTTTACGGCGCCGCCTCCTTGAGCGTGCTGCTCGCTCTTTGTTCACGCGAGAGCGCAGCGATCTGGCTGGCAATTTTTCTCCTTCATCTCTTTGCTTTCGATTTGGCGAGCCGCCGCCGGAAAGGCGCGGTCCTGGCCGCTTGTTGCTGCTTGCTTGGCGCCTATCTCGCTTTGCGCTATCTGCCAGACGCAAAACGCGGCGTTTCTGTGACTGCTGGCTCGCCGGCGGTCGTCCGTATCACTCTAATGACGCGCGCGCTCGGCGATTACGGCCGGTTGATGTTTTTCCCGGCCAATCTCCATATGGACCGCACGGTCGAGTCGCCACAAACGCTATTTGGCAATGCGGGATGGCGTCTTGGTATCCGCGGCGAATACTTGTCGATCCTGGGATTGCTGGTGGCCGGCGCTTTGGCTTTCGGATCTATCCGCAAAGGGCCAATGCGCGCAATGCGGGCGTTCGGCGCGGCCTGGTTCGCGCTCGCGTTTCTCCCCATCTCAAACCTCGTCGGACTAAACGCGACCGTAGCCGAGCACTGGCTCTACCTGCCGAGCATCGGCTTTGTCATTTTCGTTTTCGGATGCGCGTTCGAATTGGGCCGGTTCCCACGCCATATCGCGCGCGTGGCGCTCGGCGTTGCGCTGATTGGCTTCAGCGCACGCACTTTTGTCCGGAGCGGCGATTGGTTGAACGCCGAAGTGTTTTATCGCAGTTCCCTTTCAGCCGGCGCTGCAAAGCCGCGAATGGCCTTAAACCTCGGCTTGATCCTGACGGGGAAAGGCGAGTACGCGGAAGCCGAACGCCTGCTCCGCCGGGTCGTGGCAATCGAACCGGATTACCCGATTGCGATCAATGCCCTCGCCCACCTTCTCTATCGCGAAGGCAAGCTGGATGAGGCGAATAAATATTTTGGCGAAGCAGCGAAAGTCGCAGACCGGACCCGCACGGAATATCCGCGGACATGGATCGCCGCGCTCAATGTTGCTCACATGCGTTATGGCGAGCACGATCTTGCGGGAGCGCTCGCGGTCGTTCAGCAGGCGACCCACGATTATGCGGGCACCTGGGAGTTGGTGAGCTACGAATCGGAGTTGCTCCGCGAAATGCGCGGGCCGGCAGCGGCTCTGCCAGGCGTGCAAGAGTTTGTCCGCAGCCACTGGTGG
>DATENK010000191.1:0-2811 GCA_035275085.1 Verrucomicrobiia bacterium
GGATCGAATTGCGCATTCCGAAAGCTGAAACCCGCATCGTTTTGTTTGCGAGCGAGGAGGAAAAGAAGCGCGTAGGAACCTTCATGAACATGTCTTTCACCTGTGACAATCTGCAAAAAACTTATGAGGACCTAAAGGCGCGCGGCGTTGAATTCGAAGGTCCGCCCAAGAAAGAGCATTGGGGCAGCTACGCCATCTTCAAAGACAGCGAAGGCAACAGCTTTGTTCTGGGAGATTAATCTTCGCGCAACGCTACCATCGGATCTACCCGGCTGGCGCGCCGCGCGGGGAACCAGCAGGCCAGGAACGCGGTAGCGAGAAGCACAAGGCCGACTTGCAGGTAAGTACTCGGATCGACCGCCTTGACTTCGAAAAGGATGCTTTGCAGCAAATGAGATAACGCCACCGCGCTGATCAGGCCGGCGACGCATCCGATCACAAGCAAGTGTAATCCGTGAGACAAAATCATGGCGCGGATTTGGGCTGGACGCGCTCCCAGCGCAAGACGCACACCGATTTCACGGACGCGTCGCATGGTCGTATACGAGAGCAACCCATACAGGCCGATGGCCGCGAGCAGAAGGCCCAGACCCGCGAAAACGAGCAACAAGGAAGTGAGAAGCCGTTGCGGCGCCCACGTTTCGCGGACCCGATCGAGCATTGGTCGCACTTCGAAAACCGGTTGCGCGGGATCGATTGACGAAACCATTTCGCGAATCGGTCTTTCCAGCGCAACGACATTCCCGCTGGCCCTCACAAAAAGGGTGAGAGAATTGCGCTGCGCCTGCGCCTGTGAAAAATAAACTACCGGAAGTGGCGTTACTTCATCGAAGCCATGGAATCGCATCCGCGCAACGACGCCGATGATCTGGTAAAGCACGTTGCCTTCACTGTCGTTGCCGGCATCGAGCAATAAACGTTGGCCGATCGGATCTTCGCCCGGAAAATAACGATCGGCCGCATCCTGGTCTATCACCACGACGCGCGGAGAGTTTTTTGAGTCGCCATCATTAAAGGTCCGGCCGCGAAGCAAAGGGGTTTTAAATGTGGAAAAGTAATCGCCGGCCACCGCTTCAATCTCGACCGATGGCCCTTGTCCCGGCGGCGGAATAGGCGCGCCTTCACGAAGAAGAGGTGTTTGCCAACTTCCCATCAAAGGTGAATTCGAGCCGATGCTCGCACTTTGGACTCCCGGAAGTGCGCGAGTTTTTTGCAAAAGTGCCCGAGAAAAATTAAAAACCTTTTCCGGCGTGGAATAAACCTGGAACGGGAGCTCGAAACGAACGGTAAGCAGTCCACGAGGTTCGTAGCCGAGACGAAGAGATTGAATCCCGGCAAAACTTTTCAAAACGAGCGCGGCTGCTATGAGCAGTGTCAAGGTGAGCGCAATCTCACCGATCACCAGCCAATCGCGTGTCCGTTTCGCGGAAGGAGCGTCGCCGCTTCCGTGGGAGCCGGCTTTTAGCGCCAGTTGCACATCAGTGCGCGAAGTCTGCCAAGCTGGCCAAAGTCCAAATAAGATGCTGGTGAAAGAAGCGAGCAGAAATGCAAAACCCAGGACGCGAATATCAAAAGAAATGTCCTGAAATCTTGGAACACCTTGCGGGCTCAACGCGATGAGCGCGTCACGGGCCCACATCGCGACAAACACGCCAAGCGTTCCACCGAGGAGCGCGACGACGAAGCTTTCGACGAGAAGTTGGCGAATCATTTGGGCGCGTGTCGCGCCGACGGCGGCTCGAATCGCAAACTCCCGGGAACGAGCTGCACCGCGGGCCGCAAACAAACTGGCCAGGTTCGCGCAGGCAATTAGCAAAACCAGCGCGACTGCGCCGAGCAGCATACCAAGGTTAGTCCGGTACTTTCCGATGAGATTTTCAAGGAGCGGGGTGACCGCCACGGTCAGGTTTGTATTGCTGGCGGGATATTCTTTTTCAAGCCGCGCCGCGATCCCTTTCATTTCAGTGCGGGCTTGCTCCACAGTTACGCCCGGCTTGAGACGACCCCAGACGAAAAGCATCGGATGAATATTCCGATCCTGCTGCCAGAGACTGACGACCCGTCGCGCGAATGGAAACCAGGCATCGGTATCCTGGGGAGAGGTCATTTGTGGCGGCATCACGCCGACAATGGTGAAGTTATTATTATGAAGTTTTACCACGCGCCCGAGGATTCCGGGGTCACGACCAAAAGCGCGTTGCCAGAGACGATCGCTAATAATCACGGCAAGCGGGCCGCCCGCTTTTTCTTCCTCTTCGGTGAAGGTGCGGCCCAGCTTTGGCGACAGGCCAATCACTTTGAAGAAATCGTTAGTCACATAAGCGGAGGGAATCCGTTCCGCTTCGCGGCCGGCGATGCCACTCAAGTTGCGCGATTCGCGACGAGTGATGGCGAGATTTTCAAAGACGGTGTTATCTCGTTTCCAATCGAGGTAATTGGGGAGTGCGACGGAAAATTCGCCAGGCTGGTTCGTCGCCGCTTCGCTGACGATCATGATCCGGTCCGGTTCCGGATACGGAATCGGCCGAAGTAAAACCGCGTTAACGACGCTAAAGATGGCGGTGTTCGCGCCGATCCCGAGAGCGAGTGTGAGGATGGCAACCGCGGTGAAGCCCGGTTGCTTCCTCAACATTCGGAGGCCGTAACGCAAATCCCGCATAGTTCACCGGCCTAACACCGGCGCAAATTGGAGATGACGGAATTAGCTTTTGGCCGGAACGCTGACGTCTTCAGTCGCGCACGACAGACACTGTATTCCGCCCGCCGGAACCCGAACGGGATGGCTGGCGAATTCGGTAATAGTGAAGATCG